>JBBREM010000001.1:0-90051 GCA_038202925.1 Fimbriimonadales bacterium
ACCACGAGCACCTGGCCGGTGCCTTCGAAGAACTTGTTGCTCGCGTCGGCTACGGAGGCGGAGATTGTGTAATCGTAGTCATTAGGAAGCGCATCGGGATCGCCTTCCACGCGAGTGTCGAAATCGAGGACGGCCTCGCCCTTCTCGTTGGTGGTGCCTTCGACCTTCTGGCTGTACTCGCCCATCACGCCCGCGCCGGGCTCCTCGCTGTAGTCGCCCTCGTCGCCGTATTCAGACGGGTCGTAATCGTAGTGCTGCAGACGGGTGATGTAGGCCTGGACCTTCGCGCTGACGACGGGCCCGCCGAAGTAATACTCCGCCTTCACCGTGGCCTGGGCGTGGTCGCCGTAGACGACGTACTTCTTGGGCGAAGTGACGGCGATCGAGAATTCGGGTTTGCGGTAGGCGGCGAGGTTGACGTAAAAGTCGTCGGCGGCACCGCCGAATTTAGCGTTGACGGTGTAGGTGCCCGGCTTGTCTTCCGAGTTTGTCTGGTAGGTTCCGGCGAACGTGCCGCGCGCGGAGAGCGGGGCCGTGAACCTGTGGACCGAGTTGCCATCCGCGTCGAGGACTTCGAGCTCAACGGTTCCCGTGCCGGGCAGCCGGTAGTCGGCCCCTTGGAGCTTGCGAACGACTCCTTTGAACTGCACGAGATCGCCGGGCCGGTAGATCGGGCGATCCCCGTACATGAATATGCGGTGGGTTCCGCGCTTAGGGTTGTAGGTCTGGGTGTCGACGACGGCGTAGCTGTCGCCCTTGCGGACAACCATCACCATCTGCTTCTCGTTCTCGACGGGAGCCGGGATAGTGGCGATGCCGTTGGCATCGGTGCCGAGCTGGTTCGATCCCATCTGCACGAACGCGCCCGGGATGGGCGCGCCGGTGACGAGATCGGCGACAAAGCAGGTCGACTTGCCTTGCGCGGTCTTCACGACCATGCCGATGGTGGAAACGTTCATGTAGGTCGAGCGGCTCTGCTTGCCCACCGTGCAGCGCACGTAATAGAAGCCCTGAGCCAGCTTGGGTAGGTTGATCGGCTCAGTAAACACGCCTTCAATATCCTTGCTGAGCAGCTCCTTGGCGAAGTGGTCGCTCTTCACCGAAGCCGTGCTGGGGTCGACGCCGCCCTCGTTGCCGGGGCGCGAGAATGAGTAGAGCAGGGTGCGAAGGCCGCCGCCTTTGATGATCCGGTTCAGATCCAAGCGGTAGTAATTGATCGTGGTTTTGGCGGCGGGATCGAAGCCACGGAGCTGGAACGAGGGCGTTTCGTCGGGGGTGAAGACGCGCTGGCTGGCGTACAACTCGAGTTCGGGATCCTTGGGCTTGAGAGCCACATCCAACTCGGTCGTTTTGCCCTCATTTACGACGAGAATACGATCCTTGCTTGTGTGGGCTCGGGCGTCGGCGCTGACCGTATAGACGCCGGCGGGGATGCCGCGCAGGTCGAACGTGCCATCTTTGGCGGCTGTGATCTCGATCACCCGTTTTAGCTCGGCGCTTTCGCCGCGGAAGACGAGGCTGATCGACGCCTTGGGCAGGGGCTTGCCATTTTCGGCCATGGTGACGCGGCCATGCACGCTGCCAATCGGGACTTCAGTGGCGATATCGTAGCCAAGCATGGCGATACAGAGGGCGGCGGAGAGGATGAGGGAGATGCGGCGGATCATTTTCTAATTTGGAATTTGGAGTTTGGAATTTGGAATTGGGGCGTTGGGTGTTGGGTATCGGGTGTTAAGGCGTTGCGGCCTTGTGTTCTCTTGATATGGCGTAGAGGGCGGCGGCTACTGCGGCTACGGCGATGGAGAGGATCAGAAGTGCCTTTTGCTTTTCGTCGCGGGCTAGGTCCATCCAGGGGAGGAGCCAGGCGTAGCTGAGGGCGGTGAAGGTGCCGAGTCCGGCTGTGATGCCTAGCGGGGCTAGAGTGGATGCTCCGCGGAACCCTTCGACAACGGCGGCGAAGCTGAAGCCGACGACTAGCCCGATCACGCCCTTGCTGCCGAGCATAACGGCGGCGGCGGCGGGAATTGCGGCGAGGATGGCGAGCCAGAGAAGATGGGATACGGGGTCGCGCCAGCCTTTGACAGTCGCGCCCCTTGCCCATTCGATGGGGAGCAGAGGCATCAGTGCGCCGATGCAGATCCCGACCATCGTGTAGTGCTGCCCGATGTCCAGCGCCTTCGCGCCTTCGGGATGGCTCTCGCGGAACAGGCGGTAGACGAGGATGGAGGCGGCGACGGCCATCGAGGCGAGGCCTCGCACGCTGCCAAGCAATGCGAGGGTGGCCGCGCCGCCGACGAGTCCGACGGACATGCCGAAGCCGAGCTTGAGGCTAAAGGCGATGGTAGCGCCGGCGACCCAGAGGACGGTGGCGACGGCGAAGCGGAAGGCTTCTGGCTGCTCTTCACCGGCAAGGAGCCAGTTCACCGCGGCAGCAAGTACGACGCCTCCCATCCAGAGCCCGACAAGCTGCACGTCGTCGAGGTATTTCCAGCAGACGAGCGAGCCCGCGAGCAGGATCAGGAGGAAAAGAACGCCTTGGCGCGCAAAAGCGCTGGCCTTCTGCGTGAACGCCCCGGAGACGACGGCGGCGGCGAGGGCGACCAGGCCAAGCGCGATGCCAGCGTTGCCGGCGGGCTCCGAGCCGACCGCCTCGCGGCCGAGGAAATCGGCGGCGATGACGAACAATGAGAGAGCGGCGCAGGCGTACCCTTCTCTGCGGCTCCTACCGTAGCTGCTGGAGATGGCTCCGACGAAGACGCCGACAACTAGTCCGAGTTGCGCCTGATGCAGGGCTTCAATTGGGACAAGGTGGACGAGCGAACCGCCGAGGACGGCCTTTCCAAGCGGCACTGCCCACCTCGACGGGGTGGCGGAGGCGCTGAAGAGGGCCATCAACATTCCTAGGCCCAGCGCGAGTGAAATCGCCGAGCCGAAGGCGAAAGTGGACGGCCACATCAGGGTCGCGCCGGTAAACAGGAGGAGAACAATCGCACAGACAATGCCGCCGTTGCGGGTGGCGAGTCGGTCGGCGGAGCCGGGGGCGTCTCCTTTCGACATCGGAAAGAGGGCCGCGGCGACGGCGAGGATAAGGGCGAGGAGGGGCAAAACCAGGTTGTTTGTCATTGTGGGCCACGCGTCCGTGCGTGATCGTGTGATCTGACGCTCATTCAATCAGGAAGCATCGCGCATTGCAAATTATTTTCTTTGCGATTATTGTCTTTGGTCTGGCGGCAGCATCTTAACAGCCCCTTATCGACTGAACCCCATTGTCCCCAAGGCTTCGCCATCCTTGGCTTCGCCAGTCCCCCTAGGCCCCCGGAGGGGACCAGGGGGAGCGGATGTCGCCATCCATGGCGACAGTGCGTTGCTCGCTTGCGCCGTCTTACTTCAAGGCTTGCTTAGCTGCTGAATCTCGCGAGACGGGAACCACGCGATAGGCTACAAGCGATGGTTTATCTCGATCCCTCGGCTTCGCTCGGAATGACAATTGTCAGGCTTGCGCGGGGGATAAGAGCCAGCGCTCCTTAAGAAACTTTGGCGAGCTCCGATTTTAGCGTGTTGATCGCGTCGATGTTTTCGGGGTCGATGCCATTTAGCGCGGCGAGGTACAGGGAGACGAAATCTCCGTACAGGGCTAGGCTGAGCATCTTGGCGAGAAGGGTGTCGCCCTTGGCCCCGACCACGTGAAACGCGGCGGTCTTGCCGACTAGCTGTTCGGTGACTTGGGCTCGCTTCTTCATCTTTGCCGTTTCCGATCCATCCTCCAAGATAACTGCGGCCCAGCATTGCACGCCTTGCTCGCGGGCCTTGCCCCAGCCGAGGATCTCATTGTGATTGAGCTCGGGGAAGGCGTTGGCAAAGGCCATATTTTTCGCATTTTCGTTGATTTGGCCCTTCCAGCGGTTGGCGACGGTGCCCTGCCAGGAGCCAAGGCCGTAAAGGACGGCGAGCTTTCCGTGAAGGGCTTGAGCGAGAATTTTGGGCTCGCTGCTTCGGGCTTCGACCGTCCAGGTGGGAATCAGCTGATCGAGGAGGGCGAAGGCGGCTTCGTAGTCTTGCTCAGGGATGAGCTTGAGGCGCTCGCAGGCGACGAGGACGGGGATGAGCATGAAGCCGAGCGCGGTGCGGGGAGGCTGGCCGCCGGGGATTTGGATGACGGCGTTGCCATCTTGGCGGGCGATCTCGGCGAGCTTGCCTCCGCTTGTCACGCAGATGATGCGAGCACCAGCCTTCTTGGCGTCAGCGTAGGCGCTTAGGGTTTCTTCGGTGTTGCCCGAGTAGCTGGCGGCGAAGACGAGATCGCCGAGGCCGACGAAGTTGGGGAGATGATAGTCGCGGTTGACGATGAACGGCGCGCCGCCGTGGGCCTCGAAGATCGCCTTGGTGAAATCTCCACCAGCGGCGGAGCCGCCGAGACCGGTGAGCATCACGAGGCTGGGTCGGTTCTCGAGCTTGGGGAGATCGGCTTGGCGGGCGATCTCCAGCGCTTTTCGGCACTGGGCCGGGAACTGCTCGGTGAGGCCGAGCATGTTTTTGGGGTCGAGGCGGGTGACGTAGGCGCGATCGTCGAGGATCATGGGTGCTAGCTTATCCCTGAGCCTCACCGCTGGAGGCAGGCTCAGACGATTTCCCCATTTGCGTCCAGAAGAGTGCCCAGGCGGCGGCGCTGCTCAGGGCGAAGGCGACCTTGAGGGCGTCGGGAATGCGGGGATTGAAGCTGAAAAAGCCTTCAATCGGGGCCGCCATGAACATCATGAGGATCGAGGTGGTGAGCAGGACGATCGCGTCCTTTCCGGCGGATTTGAGCGCCGCGGCGCGGCGACGGCGGCCAGGATTGATCAGCGCATAGCCCATGACCAGCCCGGCGGCTCCCGACAACACGAGGCCGGATATCTCGGTCACACCGTGAGGCGAAACGGAGATGAACAGGTGCGGCATCTTGCCAGCGGGGGCCATCTCGTGGGCGAGCGCACCGAACAGCGTGCCGTTGCGATACAGGATGCCAACGGTGCCGAGGCCGAAGGTCGACGCCGCGACGCCCCCGCCCAGCACGGCCTGCAGCGGGTTGTTGGTCATGTAGAAGCCGGTCATCATGATCGACTGATCGGGCGATGCCTCGTCGAATTCGCCCGATTTCCACTTTTCGAAGACCTGCTCCCAGCCTTCGGGGACGAAGACGGTGCGGCTCTGCGGGAACAAGTCGAGCATGTGGAAGGCGAGAAAGCCGGAAAGCACGAAAGTGAGGGCGCTGGTAAGCGCGAACCACCGGCAGCGGCGGACAGTTTGGGCGGCGAGGTTCATGCCTTCTACCAGCGAACGCCACAGCGGATGGCGCGGACTTCGGTATAAGATGCCATAAGCGCGCGCAACCGTATCGTTCAAGAACTGGATCAGTTGTATATTGTTCGAACGCGTGCGCGCGGTAGCTAAGTCCGCCGAGACACGGCGGTACAGCTTGATGAAGTCATGAAACTCTTCACCCTTGAGTTTGGCCGGCGAGATGTCGGCACGGTCGCACAGGTGGGTCAGGCGCTGCCAGTCCGCCTCTCTCTTTTGCACGAAGGCTACTTCGTTCATCGGCTGTTTGCCAGTGTACTGCTGCTTCTCGCGTTGGCAGCCGGGGCGTGGGCGGGCGGGACGACGCAGATCGTGGACGCGAAGATCGCGGAAGTGACGGAGCGCGGCTTCGTGCTGCAGGTCGGGACGGACAGCATTTCGGTCGAGGACTCGGGCTCGACCAAGTTTTGGAAGGGCAAGGCGGCGGTGAAGCGCGGTGCATTCGCGGTCAGTGATCTCGTTACGGCACGGATCAAGACTTCGACGGATACTCCCGAGCTGCGGGAGATCGCTGATCGCGAGTCGTGGAAATGGCTGGACAACGTGCGCAAGCAGCCGGTGGTGGGCACGATCGAAAAGGTCGATCCAAAGTATCTGACGCTGAAACTCGAGGATGGCACTTCATTCTCGTATCGCGCGACAGAGAAGAGCAAAGTCGAGATGAAGGGCAGGCCAGATATGAAGCTGACGGACCTGGAGGTCGGGCAAAAGGTGTATGCGAAGGGCCGCACGCTGGCGACGCTCGACACCTGGCTGGCGCTCATCACCGATACGCCATTGGCGCCGAAAGCAGTGAAGGGCAAGTCGAGCGGCGGCAAACGGGGAAGCAAAGCGAAGGTGCTGCCGGCTCACGGCTCGATCGACGGACTGGTGCTGGGCCATACGGCGCAGTTCCACATGTTCGATATCGCCCACGACGCGGCGACCTTGCATATCACCTACACAAGCACCACAAAGTTCATCCTTGATGGCATTGCTGTCAAAGCTGTAGCAATTCAGCCTAACCAGAAAACAATTGTCTTTTACTCGCGCGACAAGTTCGGTAGAATTGTCGCCTCTAGAGTCGAACTTTCTACCCGGTAGCGGCGTAAAGGTTTGAACAGGGTCGGGGAAACGCACGTCTGCAGTAAGACTGTCGCAAAAGCCATTGGCATGGCCCTTGCAACAGGCCTTCGGGAGAGGCAGAAATCGTTGTCCGCCTGCACCGTCGCAGGGACAGCCTTAATCATGAGCGCACATCCGCATCCATCGGATCACGAGGAAGGGATACCCAGTTATCTCGGCCGGCTGACCCAAGCACCGCTCCTCACCGCCGAGGCAGAGGTCGTTTTAACTCGCGCCGTGCAGCGCGGGGATTGTTGCGCCAAGCAGCGACTGATCGAGTCGAACATGCGGCTGGTGATCAACATCGCCAAGACCTACCGCAACCGAGCCATCCCGCTCGAAGATTTGATCCAAGAAGGCGCCATCGGCCTCATGCAGGCAGCCGAGCGTTTCGATCCTGAAAAGGGCTTCCGCTTCTCGACCTATGCCACCCACTGGATCAAGCAGGCGATCGGACGAGCCATCGACAACAAGTCCAAGGCGATCCGGCTACCCGCTCACGTTTCGCAATCATTGCGGAAGGTGGAGAGGGAAAGGTTGCGGCTGTCTCGCGAACTCGGGCAGGATCCGACGCCCGAGCAGCTTGCGGCGGCGATCGGAATTTCTCCTAAGAAGCTGTTGGGCCTGATGCAGTCGTCGCAGGAGCTGCTTTCGCTTGACATGACGGTTGGAGAATCGGGCGGGATGACGCTGGGCGGGCTGATCAAGGACACCGCGAACGGCGATCCCGAGAGTCTGATGTTGAGCCAGGAAATGATTCACGAGTTGCAACGCATCATGCTCGAGCTGAACGAGCGCGAGCAGCGTGTCATGCGCCTGCGCTTCCGCCTGGATGGCGATCAGGCCCCGCTGCAGGATGAGATCGCGAAGGAGATGAAGCTCTCACGCGAGCGCATCCGGCAAATCGAGGTCCAGGCGATCAAGAAGCTGCGAGCGCTGGCCCAGCGGCGGCGTCTTCGCGACATGCTTACGCAATAGCTCCAGGAATGTCCGAGCCGCTGATTGACCGTAGAGGCTGAAGCTTAGCTTCAGCACTCCGAAGGCGGCTTCGCCGCGGCTCCGGCTTTGACGGATTCGGGACAGGAATGTCCCCTCACAGTGTTCCTCCCAATAGGTTCTGACCCACGCTGGCTCCCTCGGCTTCGCTCGGGATGATAGTTGTTGGCTTGGGGTGCTGAGCTGCGCGGGTCCAGGCGATCGAGCCGCTCAGCGGCATCTTTGGCCGAGTTGGCGCGGGCGGGGTTCACCATGTGGCGTTTCGTGTCAAGGACGAAGAAGAATTGCTCAATCTGGAGTCGAAGGTGCGCGCGGCGGGTTTGCAGACTTCGGGTGAAGTGGACCGGTTCTGGTTCCGAAGCGTATATTTTCGGGAGCCGGGCGGGATTCTCTTTGAACTGGCGACGGACGGGCCGGGGTTCGGTGCGGACGAAGACATGGAGCACCTCGGGGAGAAGCTGGTGCTGCCGCCGTTCCTGGAGGCCAGGCGCGCGGAGATCGAAGCGGGGTTAACGCCGCTGCCGGATTTGGCGGTGCGTTGAGGAGATACCAGACCGAAGGAATATGAATTTTAGGTCCGTACGTGCGCAACACGTGTGGCCGTCACGGCACGTGACGCCCAAATTTCGCGACGTTTCCGAATCGTGGCATGCCGCCACGGCTACACGCCTTCGGCGTAGGCAAGCGGTCGACGACGAGTCCTTCGTCTACTCCACTTCGTTCTGTGGGTGAATCGGGGACAGAAATGTCCCCGCCACTGGGTCAGTAGTGTCAACCGAGATCCTTCGGCTTCGCTCAGGATGACGAGATTGGGTCTATCCAAAAACAGGGACGTGCTGGAACTTCTCTCCTAGGACAAGCTCCGAGTCGCCGCCCATCCACTGATCGAGCGTCGCCGAGTACACCTGGCGGAAGTCGGTGCTGAACGGCACGTCGCCGTTGATGAGGTTCTGCAGGTCCGGGTTCGCTCCGTAGAAGCCTCCCTTTACGGGCTTGCCGATGAGGAACATGGAGTTGGCAGCGCCGTGGTCGGTGCCTTGGCTTGCGTTCTCCTGGACCCGGCGTCCGAACTCTGAGAACACGAGAACGACGACCTTATCGGCCTTGCCAACGGCTTCCATCTCGGCCTGAAAGGCGCTGATCGCGTTTGCAAAGTTGCCGAGCAACTTGGCCTGGGTGTCCGCTTGACGGGCGTGGGTGTCAAAGCCCCCGGCGCTAAAGTAAACAACCCTGGTCTTAGGCGACGTGGCGATCAGTTGGGCGATCTGCTTGAAACCGTTACCGAACGGATCATTGCCGTAGGTCTGCTTCGGCGTGTAGGTTTTAAGCTGCTTGCTCAGAATATCCATCGCATCGAGGGCCGCCTTGCTCGCCTGCTGGACGACTCGCGTGTTCGAGCCGGCCGGCGCGTCCATGCCTTGAATGTCGCGCAGCATTTGCTCCGAGGCGGGGTCGCCGATCAGGTTCTGGACGTCGGTAAGCGAGGCAAAGCAAGGGATGCTCGCGTTCTTTGCCGATAGAGCGAGCGGCTTCTCAGTCGAAAGGCCGAGGGCGATAACCGGGTTCATCGGGCCGACGCTGAGCTGATTGTCAAAGTGCCGGCCGATCCAGCCGTTGTGCAGCTTTGAATCGGGGCTGGCGGACTGCCAAATCTCCATGCTCTTGAAGTGGGAGCGGTTGGGCTGGGGATAGCCGACACTCTGGACGACGGCAACCTTGCCCTGCTTATACAGCTCGGCAAGCGGGGCCATCGACGGGTGGAAGCCCATCTGCTCGTTCAAATGAACGACGTCTTTGTCCGCAATACCGAGTGTGGGCCGATAGGTGTAATAAAGCTTGTTGGCGTAGGGGATGACGGTGTTGAGGCCATCGTTGCCGCCGCTCCATTGGCAGACGACGAGGACGGTGTCGCTGGCGGGCTTGCCGCCCCTTGCGACTCGAAGCATATCGGCTTGGGCGATGGTGGATAACCACCTTGGCGCCATGAGGCCGATCGCAATCACTCCACCCCGCTTGACAAGATCCCTTCGGCTAATCAGATCACTCATGTTTCGCTATCCTCGTTCCCCACTAGTATCAGGCGTTTCACCTTGCGATGCCAACCGGTCCTAGCGATTCTTGCCCGGATAAACGAATATCTCTCGTCGTGGTTCAGTGGCTTTTGTCCAGCACACGATGCTGCGTCAATCGGTAATCTCGATGCGTGAAGCCGCCGAAGCCGATTTATTCGTTCCTTGCGGCGGCAATTTTGGCGGCCATCACCCTTGTTACCTTCGCGGTTTTTCAGGATTACGGGCCCCAGAGCGCGATCCGCCGATTTCATCGAGCTGTGCTGAGGAAGGATGGGGCCGAAGCCAACCAACTCCTGGCGGGAGGGCTTAACTCGCCGGAGGGGCAGGCTCTCGTGAACTTCGTCGATGAGATTGCGCGGTCCAGCAACAGCTATGAGATCGTCGGGATGCGTCGAGACAGGGGGGCGGTAGTTGCCTCCGTCGAGTATCACATGCCCAATGGGATGGCGGCTTCACGAGTTTGGTATGTCCGAAAGCAAGGGGGCGAGTGGAAAATCGACGCCTTCAACACGCTCACCGGCATCCCGCGGCAACTCTTTGGAGGCTAACCGTGTTACTGAGGTTTAATAGGTTCGCCATATGACTCGCTCAACTCGTCGTTCCGGACGCACCTCGTTCGTGCTCATTGCCGGTGCCGCCGCGCTCGGCCTGGTCCTGCTGCTGTTCTTTTATGTGGGCGACTCGCCCGCGGGCGCGGCGAGCCACTTCATGACCGCCTTAGCAAAAGCGGATGCCGGCGAGTTGGCAAAATACGCGGTTCATGGCAGCAAGACCGAGCCCGAGATGAAGAAAGAGTGGGAGGACACGCTCAAATACAGCAAATATCTTCTCCTTCAATGGAAGGTAACGGACTCTCAAACCCAGGGCGAAAACCAGGCAACAGTGCGCCTCGACTACGCGAAATCGTCTTCGGTAAGCGAAACGAATACCGAGCACTACGAACTTCAGCTCCAAAAGGTGAACGGCAAGTGGAAGGTCGACGTGTCGCAGATCCCTCGCGACATGTATCCATTCCTGCCTCAGTAGGCAGGCATGTATCTCCTCTACAACCTCCTCATCACGGTGCTGTCCCCGCTTTGGCTGCCGTGGATGTGGCTGCGCAGCCGCGCGAGGAAGGAGCAGCCGAACTGGCAGGAGCGCATGGGGAATTACTCCTTCGAGCGCCTTCGCGAGGGGCGGCGGATATGGATTCACGCGGTTTCGGTAGGCGAGGTCGTGGCGGCAATGCCGCTGCTTTCGGCGCTACGCCGGTTGCTTCCTGCGGATGAGATCGTGCTCTCGGTGACGACTAGCTCCGGCCACCAGACCGCGCGAGAAAAGGCGACCGGCCTCTACGACCACCTCGTCTACTTCCCGATCGACTTCGCCCGCTTTCAGCTTGGCGCGATGCAACGGGTTCAGCCCGCAGTGGTGGCGGTAATGGAAACCGAGCTGTGGATGAACTTCCTGTGGGCGGCGAAGGTATTTGATGCCCGGACCCTGCTGGTGAACGGACGCATCTCCGATCGGTCATTTCGTCGGTCTCGCTGGGTTCGGTTTTTCTACCGGTCGCTGCTATCGCGGATGGATCGCTGTCTCATGCAGAGCTCGGTCGACTCCGAGCGTATTCTCGCGTTGGGGGCTCGCTCTGCGGAAGTGCTGGGGAACGTCAAGTTCGACCAAGCGGCCTCGGTTTCAGGCGACGGGGCGGAATGGCGGGCGAAGCTTGGGCTTGGCGACTTGCCGGTGGTGGTGGTGGGATCGACGCGCGGCGAGATGGAAGAAGATTTCGTTCTTGCCGCACTTCACGAGTTCTCGGATGTACAGATCATCCACGCGCCGCGCCATGTGGAACGAGCGAACGCGCTCGCTGATAAGGCACGGCCGCATTTCACATCCGTGGGCTTCCGGTCCAAAGGTGAGACTGCGCGCTACCTTATCCTGGACACCTATGGCGAGCTCGACAAGGTGTATGCGGTGGCCGATGTGGTGGTGATTGGCGGCGGGTTTGACAAGCTAGGCGGACAGAACATCATCCAGCCGCTGGCTCATGGAAAGCCGGTGCTGCATGGGCCGCACATGCATAACTTTCGCGACGTTGCGGCGGCGTCGGTGGCGTGCGGAGCCTCTGTAATCTGCTCTACGCCCCATGAGCTTCGGGACCAACTGAGCAAGTTGCTGGCGGACGCGCCGGCGCGGGACGCCATGGGTCGGGCCGCCCGCGAGCTGGTTGATCGCAACCTGGGGGCAAGCGAGCGCTATGCGCGCGCCATCGCGGAGGAAGCGTCTCGCTTACAATGAAGCCATGCGACGCGGACCGGCACCTTCATCCGCTCGCATCCGGCATCTGATCTTTCTCGCCCACATTTGGGCGATCTCGCCGTTCGCATTCGTTTGGCTCAACGATCCCAATGTCGCGCGTCAGCTAGCGCCTCAGAACATGGGCAATATGCGGCTGTTTACATTCGGCATCATCGCCTACTTCGCTATCCGCACGCTGCTCGGCTTTCGCGATCCTCCTTGGCTGAAGTGGGAATATCTGTATCCCCCGATCGACGTGCTGCTGGTGACGATGATGCTGTATATCGGCGATCGCGATCCGCTGGGCAACATCACGATCATGTACTTCCTCCCGATCGCGGAGGCGGCGGGGACTTTGAACGTGGTTTTCGCTGGCTGCATCGGGGCGGCGTGTATCGCGGGCAGCATGATCGGCTCCGTCGATTCCAGCGCCCTGCACCTGATTAGCAGCCGGGAGAAGCCGTACAACGTGACGTTTCGGTTTACTTTCCTGCTTTTGATGGCGTCGCTCTTCACCTTTCTCGCTCGGCGGGCAGCGGAGTATCGGGCGGAGCTGGAGGTGGCGGCGGACCGGAATCAGCTTGCGCTCGACATGCATGATGGCGTGCAGGCGCAACTCATTACGGCGGCGGCGCAGATGGAACTGGTGCAGCATCTGGCCGCCAAAGAGCCCGCGAAGGCGGCGGAGGTCGCCCAGGAGAGCCGCGGGACGCTTCGCAAGGCGGCGGACGAGCTAAGGTTCTTGGTTCAGCGGGCTGCGCACCCCGGCGCTCGGCGAAGGATTCATGCCCGCTTTGCGGCAGTACGCGCACAACTTCTGCACGCGCTTCGAGCTGGAGTTAGCCTTTGAAAGCGAGGGCCAACCACGTTCATTGGACGCAGAGACCGAGAACGCCGTGTTCCGCGTCGCGCAGGAGGCGCTGACGAATATCGCCAAGCATGCTCGGCATCGCGAGTCGAGGTGTGCATTTGCTTCGAGCGTGATACGCTGGAGATGCGGATCAGGGACGACGGATGCCGGCCTGTCGGCTGCGCCGGGGGACGACTCGGTAGGACTCGCGAGCATGAGAAAACGAGTGGAAGATATTGGCGGACGATTCTCGATGTCCGGAGGCGTAGGGACGACGCTGTCGATCGTGGTGCCCACTGGCCGGAGGAAGCGTGCCTAGGGTTAGGTCTGCGCTTCTTCAAGAAGCCTCTCTGCCGCTTAGAGACCCGCTCCTGGGCACGCGACACGAGTTCTGCTTGCGGAAGATGATGCGCTGTTGCGGGGCACGTTGGGGCAATTGCTTCAAATGGATGGTGGGCTTGAGCTGGTGTCGGCAGTGCCGAATGGCGAACGGGCGGTGGCCGAGGCTCACGTTCTGCGCCCAAACGTGATCCTCATGGATATCGAGATGCCGAGGATGGATGGCATCGAGGCGACGCGCGAGATACGGGAGAAGCTGCCCGCGACGCAGGTCGTCATCCTCACCAAGTTCGGAGACGACGAGAAGGTATTCGCCGCGATCAAGGCAGGAGCGGTCGGTTACTTGCTGAAAGACGCGGGGCTCGATGAGATCAAGCGCGCCGTTCACGCCGCGCGCAACGGCGAGGGCGTGTTGAGCCCGGTGCTCGTCGCGAAGGCCTTGGCGGAGTTCAACCGGCTAACCCAAGTCGCGGTGAAGAATCGGGCGCTGTTTGCCGAGCTCAGTCGGCGCGAGGTCGAGGTGCTGGAGCTGCTCGCGACGGGGATGAAGAACGCGGTGACCGCGGACAAGCTTTGCCTCAGCGAACAGACGGTGAAAACGCACGTGGGCTCGATTCTGCGCAAGCTGCATGTGAATGATCGAACGGAACCGGCGCTGGTGGCACAAAAGCATGGAATCAGGGTCCCAGAATAGTAGTTCCTCGACGCCATGTCTTTTGCGACCAACGGCCGATGGCAAGAGAGAAAACCTGGCTTAGGATAACAGCATGGATATGCAAAGCATGTCGGCGGCGTTGACTCTAGTGGTGGGCGTATTCGCGCTGATCGGCATCGCGAACCTGGTGGACTACAAGTTTCGGGTGATGGCGGCAAACAAGGCGCGGACGGCGGAAGAAGAGCGCATGCGGAGGTGGGACCTGCCTCCCACTACCCCGATGAATTTCGACGTATAGCTCAACCGCAGGCGGCGCGGGTCCGTAATACAATTCACCTATGCGCACGCCCCGAAGTCGCGACCTTAGCCACCTGCGCGCATATCTCCAAGAGCAGCGACATCCGCTTGCCAGTCGCGCGCTTCCGGCGGGTCTCCTTGGCCCGGCAATCCTTATCGGTACGATTTTCTTAGCGGTGTGGTCGGTCGAGTTCATTCCGGGCTGGCTCGCCTTCCTGGCCTTTCCCTTTTGCCTTGGCATCGGGATGAGTGTTCTGTTTTCCGTGAGCAGCGCCCTTCAAAAGCCACGGAACGAGGAAGAAGCCCGCCGAGTTCGCAATTTCGAGATAGCTCAATCGATGAGCCATGCCTTGCAGCGCAAGCAGCTGCATCCCCTCGCGAGGAGGCTGCTCGAAGGGTGCGCTCATCATCGTTACCGGATCGTGCAGGCGGTGCTGACTCCTGGTTGGGAATCGACGTACTGGCGGGGCGTCCGTAACCAGGCGGTCGAAGCCGCCGACGAAGGCATGGAGCAGGCGCTTGAGATTTGCTCGCGGTTTGCCGGTCCGCAATTCAGCCGGTCGGGCGCGTGGAAGGCGTTCGCTACCGATGTGGCTGAAGGGCAGCTTGGCGGCGCTTTGAAGCGGCTGCAGAAGATGCTGGAGGCGGACCACCCTGGCGATACCATCGACCGGCGGGACCTGCCGCCGGAGCTTTGGCCAGTTTACGAGATCGCGTTGAAGCTGCAGCGGCTGGCCCCCGAGATGGACAAGGCCGCGCAGGATGTTTCGTCTGTCCACCATGGCGAGGCGAGCCGGCTGGACCAGGTGCTGTCCGATCTCTCAGCGATGCGGCAGGCAGAGCAGGAATTGGAGTCGGAGCGCTTGCACCAGTATTAATCGCGATTCCGGCCTACTGAAGTCCGCGCTCCTGTTATGCCGCCCTGTTGCGGCGGTCCTTCGACTCGCCCGCTGGGAGCGGCCTTGCTCAGGATGACGGCCATGTCAGTTACCGCCGCCCGTTCCGCCCGTATCGCCGCCGGTTGTCGTGGGAGGGGCGACTGGGTCGGTTACCGGGGCGGTCGCGTCCACGACTGGCTTGGGCTTGCGCTTACGATGAGGGCGTACCGAGTGGTTCGGCCGGCCGGCCAGCGAGCCGACCTGAACCTCGACGTCCGGCGAGGGGTACTGGGTGCTCATTGCGGTGGTGCCCGTATGGGTCTGGGTCGGGCCCGGTTGGGCGGTAGGCTGCTCATGCTGCAAGCCCGGAATCTTCAGCTTGCTGCCAATCCGGGGGGCGATCAAGAAGTAGCCAATCGCAGCGAGAATGGCGGGCACGATCAGCCATTTGAGAACCACAAGCCCGGGCGAGCGCGCCATATCGATATTATGACGCGCGGGTAACCTGACCTGGTGCCGTCCCAGGTGTACGAAGAGGCTCTCGAACTTGAAATCGGCCTCCTGGAGGCCTTGGAGCCAACGCCCGGCAGCTATCCCTATCCGGCTCTGCAGGTGACGGGGCGAGCCGAGAGCCGCGTGTTCCAATCGATCGTGCTCGAGAACGCCTACCTGAGGGCGACATTCATTCCGGCGCTCGGCGGACGGTTGCTATCGCTGTTCGACAAGCGAAGCGCGGCCGAGAAGCTGCACACCGGCCCCCTGATTTCGGCGAGCGGCGGACGGCGAGGCGCTTACGTCGAGGCCGGCACTGAAGTGCAGATCAGCGGCGAGCGGCGGGTCACCAGCCTAGGTGCGGTGCTCGCGGCGGCGATCGAGCCGGAGGACGATGAGGCTCCGGCTGCCCTATGGCTTTCGGAAGCAAGCTGCGGAGGCGGACTGAGCTGGCATCTGCGAATTGAGCTACCGGCGAACGCGGCGCAGCTCAGACTTCAAGGGCGAGTCTTCAACCGCACTTTTTCGAGCGTGCCTTATAACGGCGGGCTCATCGCTCCTGGGTTCAGCCCAATCGGTGCGGCGGCGGTCAAGGGTGGCCTGGTTATTGAGAGCAAGCTTTCGGCGGTAGGCGGCGCGCTGTGCCGTTTCCCCTCGGCAGTGTCGCTCGCGCCGCGCCAGACCGATGCCTGGGAGGCCGCCATCGGGGTATTCGGCCTGGATGCGCCGGACGGGGCCTCTGCGGAGGTCGCGCTCGCGGTCGGTGCCTCGACGCTGGCACTTCATTCAAGCCGGGCGCGGCCCCGACATAAGCTGTTCCTTCTCACAGGCGGAGGGCAGACGGTGGAGACGACTGTCGATCTCGTCCCGGAGCAGGTGTTGGAAGTGCCCCTTGGCGAGCTGCGGCCGGAGGCGATCGTACTGCGCGACGCAGATGGCGTTGACGTGCTTCGCTGGCCCGTAGAAGTCCCAGCGATTGAGCCCGCGCCGTCCTCCCGAGAGGTTCAGGCGGCGGACAGCGACTATGGGGCGTTCGATCCCTCCACCCGCCACGGCGCACTTGTTTTGAGAGCGATGAATGATCATGGCGCGGCCGAATCTCATCTTGAACAGGCTCTCATGTACGACGCCGAGGATCACTTGGCGTGGTGGCTCAAAGCGGCGCTGAGCCGCGGGGAGGAAGACTCCCCCGAGTTGCTCAATGCGCACTTCCTCGCTCCCTTGGAACCGGCGCTGCGGGCTGAGAGCTTCCTTCGTCAGCCGCGTGAGCAGGGCCGGGAGCCGAATCCACTCCTTAAACCCCTGGCGCAAACTCCGGATGCGTTTATCGAGGTGGCCGCGCTTCTGATCGAGGCCAACCTCGTGGAGGATGCAGCGCGTTGGATCGATGAGGCGCTTCGGCATGAGGACATGGCGATGCTTCGCTATCTGCTCGCCAGCGCGTATCTCATGGCCAGCCGAATGGAGGTCGACGCGGCCCAGCAAGTCGCGGCGGCGGCGAAGCTCGGCGTGCGACCCCCGTACCCTTATCGGGATGTCGAATGGACTGCTCTGCGGTCGCTGCATGAGCGATTTCCGGCAGACGCGACGCTCACGGGCTACCTTGACTTGGCTACGAAATTTGACGCACAATGAGCCTCCTCGAGCGGCGGATATAGCTCAGGGGTTAGAGCGCCTGACTGTGGCTCAGGAGGTCGTGGGTTCAAGACCCATTATCCGCCCCAATGCCTGTGGCTTGTACGGGGTCGAGAGGAAGGCCCGGCAGGATGCCGGCGCTCCCAGCTATCGCGATTTGTGCTGCGGGTCCCGGCAAATCTCCGAGCTTTGTGCCCTCTATGCCGGTTAAGGGGCGAAATCCTCGTATTTTTGCCCGCTTGTTCAGCGAACAACCTGTTGCTAACCTACATCGTGATTCTCGGGCTCGCCACCGGAGATTTGATATGGCAGGCATTAAGCATCCGGGGAAACGAATATCGTCCGTCGCGCGGGCGGAGTATCTTCTCGCGAGGGGCGATCCTCGAGCCGCCGCAGCCTGCGCCCGGCGGGTCCTACGTCACGATCCGGAGCAAATTGGGTGCCTCGAAGTACTTGCCCGATCGTTGTGGCAGCTCGGCTTGTACGATTCGCTGCTTGTTACGATAGCCACGCTTACTCGGCTGAACCCTTATGAGCCCGGCTATCACGAACTGCGAGGGGCGGCCCTGCAGGCTCTTGGCAGGCTAGGGGAAGCGGTCAAGGCTTTCGCGCGAGCGACTCCGAAATCCGATATCGCCGGAGCATCCGTGCAGGAGCTGCGAAACTGGCAGGAAACCGTGATTGCGGACATGATCCGCGACGATGAGGTATTCCGCATCGCCTATGCGCGGGATCCCGAATCCGCTTGTCGAGAGCGCGGCTTTGAGTTCCTGACCGAGTGCCGCCCCGGCGACACCTGGCTCGCCAAGAGCGAAGCGCAGACTGCGTTGTATTCGCGCCCAAGCTAATCTGCTCGTTCGCTTCACATGCCGTGACGGCTACACGCCTTCGGCATCATCACCCCTTATGAACATACTGTCGTCATCCTGAGCGTAGAGGCGAGCCGTGCGAGTGCTCGCAGTCGAAGGACCGCCGCACGAGCGCGACACCTGTCTATTCGCTACCAGCCTAAGCGCCGGAACGCCCGGCGAACTGGTAGTACAGCCGCAGCACCTTGCGCACGTAGTTCTGCGTTTCCCGGTAAGGCGGAATTCCCTTGTAGCGCCGCACCGCGCCGGGGCCCGCGTTATATGCGGCGAGGGCTAGGACGAGCGATTCATAGCTCTTGCCGCCGGTCTGGGCGTGGTAGTCGTTCAGATGGCCGCGGACGAGGCGCACCGTCGCCGAGAGGTTCTGCATGGTGTCGTAGGCGTTGGTCACGCCCATCTCCTGCATATTGCTCGGCATGAGCTGGCCCAGCCCCATCGCCCCGGCGTGGCTGACCTCATTTGGGTTAAAGTCGCTCTCCGTCATCACCATCGCCATGATTAGGCGCGCGTCGACTCCGTACTTCAGGCTGAAACCGATAATTCCGGCGGCGATCTCCATCGCCTGCGCGTTACTCAGCTTGGAGTTTTCCTTCTTGATGAATGCGGTGTAGATAGGGGCGACCTCGCTTGCCGGGAGGTTCCAGTTCTTGGGCGGCACCTGCTGCTTTAATGGAGTCGTCTCGCGGCGGCGTTTGATGTTTTCCTCGAATTGCTTCTTCCTGAGAGCGGCCTCGATCGGGCCGATCTGGTCCTCGCCGGCGGCGGCGATCAGCTGTGCTTTGAGGGGCGAATTCTCATCGGCGCGGGTGGCGCGGATGATCAGGCGAGCGCGGATCTCGTTGCCGTTCTTCAGCCAGGCGGGGATGACGTCGGCATCGACGACTTCTGTCTGGCCATCGGTGCGCTCGACCAGTAAGGCGAATTTGCCCGCCACGCCGAAGGTGCCTTTGACGATCCCTTTCAGTTCCATCACGCGCGTGCCGATAAGGATTTCCAGGGCGGGGACTTCGACCGCTTGCTCGATTCCGTATTTCTTGCGCGTGGCGAGGTAGCCCTGCAGACTCTGAGCGAGCGTGCATGCGCATAGCGTCAGCGCGGCGAAGATGATGGCAAGGCGGCGGGCGGTCATGACGTGCGGCGTAGACCGGGCAAAGCTGGCGGAGAGATCGGGATTCGAACCCGAGAAGAGGTTAACCCCCTTACCCACTTAGCAGGCGGGCGCTTTCGTCCACTCAGCCATCTCTCCGCGCCAGGTCCGATTATACATTTTCGGTTGGTTCTTAGAACTTCGTTTCTTACGCTTGACTCTAGGCCCATATTTCAACACGGAGGAAAGGAGGAACCGAGGGGTATGGGCCACGATCAGCGTAGGGGCAAGGCGTGCCTTGCCCGAGGGTTTGCCGCGGGCATAAGGCACGGCACGCCGTGCCCCTACGACCGCAGCCGCATCAACGAGAGTTTCAACGCAGAGACGCAGAGACTTTCTTGAGGATGCTGCTACGTTTGCCAGCATGGCGGCGGGTTCCCGATTCCGATACTTGACTTAGCGGGCATGGATGCCTGCGCCCAAGGAGAAACGGAGTTTGCGTCACGGACTAAACCATTCCCATCGCGCGGAGACGAATTTGACGCTGCGCGTCGATCCGCGAGTCGTGCTCGCCAGCCAGATTCTTCAATTTACTCAGGCTGAGCTCGAGCAGGCCATCGAGGCGGAGCTTAACGAAAATCCGGCTTTGGAGCGGCTGCAGGACGATCAAGATCCGCTGAGCGATGAGGCGATCCTCAAGTCGGTCGCACCGCAAGAGCTGCGTGTTAGTAGCGACGACTACGAATTCCGCCGCAGCATCGTGCAGGACGACGATCAGGTCGATTGGATCGAGCTTGCGCCAAGCGGAACCACTCTATGGGAGCACCTGCGCGGCCAACTGCTGATCGCGATGGATCCGAAGCTCGCACACGTCGCGCACTACGTGATTGAGTGCGTCAATGAGAAGGGCTATTTGACGGCGTCGGTCGAAGAGATCGCCCTCGCAACCGGCGTTTCGCTCGAAGATTCGGAGAAGGTCATCGCGAAGCTGCAGGCCTGCGATCCACTCGGAGTCGGCGCTTACAACATTCAGGAATGCCTGCTCCTGCAACTGCGCAACGCGGAGACGGTCGAAGAGAAGCTGGCCCGCGCGATTCTTCAGCACCACATGGAAGAGTTCATGGCTCGCCGCACGCACCGGCTGATGCGCAAGTATCGCGTGATGCCGGAAGTGGTCGAAGCCGCGTTCCAGGAGATACTCGCGCTGACTCCCTTCCCCGGAGAAGGATTCGACAACACTTCGAGCTACGTTCGCCAGGAGCGCAGCGTAGGGGTCTCGCCCGACCTAGTTTTGACTCGCAGCGAAGTGGGTTGGCTGGTGGAGATCAAGGGCGCGGAACCCTCGTCGTTCGGCCTCGAGCGTGAATACCGCACACGCCACGAGGCTCTGCAGAATGCGAGCCGAGCGCCCAAGGATGAGAAACGGCACATCGCCGCCTACGTGCAGCGAGCCAACGACTTTATCACGTGCCTGCAGCAGCGGCGCAAAACGCTGCGTCTCATCGGCGACTATCTCGTTGAGCATCAGGTCAGCTTCGTCAGCACGGGGAGCTACGAATTCCTCAAATCGCTTACTCGCTCACAAATGGCGCGCGATCTGGGACTGCACGAAAGCACGATCAGCCGGGCGACCCAGGGCAAGTTTGTTCAAATCGCAAATGGCGAGGTGGTCTCGTTCGACGTCTTCTTCAAGCCGGCGCTGCGGGTGCAGAAGATGATCGAGGAGATTTTGCAGCACGAGAATCCCAATCACCCGCTATCCGACGACGCGATCTCGCACATGCTTGCCAAGCGTGGAATCCACGTCGCGCGGCGTACCGTGAACAAATATCGAGATCGGAAGAAACTCCTCTCCTCGAGAAAGCGGCGTTCAGCCTAGCGTTTTGTTGAGGAGGTCGATGTTGCCGAGCGCGAGCTTTTGAAGCTCCGCGCCCTTGCGATCCATGATCTTCACATTTCGGTCTCGCGACGCCTGATGCTGGACGAACATGTCATACACGCGCTGGGCGGTGAGTCCTTCGATCGCGGGCGCGGAGCCGATATCAAGCATCTTGGCAAAGGCGGCGACCTTGGGATCGTAGCTCACCATCAGCGGCGGGATTCCGACGGTCGTCGCGAGAATTCCGGCGTGGAGCCGCATGGCGATCACTCCATCCATTCGCGCGAGACGCTGCTGGAGCTGCATGGGAGTCTGAAGCTTCTTGAGATCGGGGATCTTGCCGCCCTGCGCCTTCGCGATCTCGAGCATGAGCGGTCCGTCGGCGTTGCGGTCCATTTCGATGAGGACGGGCATGTAGTTGTTTTGGAATAGCATCCTTGCGAGCTCGGCGAAGAGTTGCACAACCTGCTTCCCCTTGCCAAACGGCCGCACCGAAATGCCCACCGTTTTCATGTTGCCGACATTGAAGGCTTGGCCCTCATCGCCCATGGGTGGGGGCAGGAGAAAGGCCGCGTCGGCGGTGAGTTTGATCGGCTTCTTGATGCCAAGCCCCTGCAGGGTTGAGATCGAGTGCGGATCACGGACGGCGATGGCGTCGGCCTTGGTGAACGCCTGGATGGTGGCCCGCTTGCCGAAGTAGCTGGTGACGGGGCCGACGCCCTGGCCGAGCAGTAAGACCTTTTTGTTCTTTGCCTTCGCCCAGCTGACGAGCTGTGCGTAGTACATCGCGCTTTTCACCGAGGTGACGTCTTGGAAAATGCTGCCGCCTGGGAAGATGAGGGCGTCGCATTTATCGATGGCTTCCTTCACCTTCGCCATCTCCATCCTCGGCACGGATCGCAATCCGTACACGCGGTAGGTTTCTTCGGGGTGGCCGCTTAGAACGGTGATCTCGTGCTTGGCGTCGCCCAGGCCCTGGACGAATCCGAGCAGGATCGCATCGTCTCCAAGGTTTCCGCAACCGAAGTAGCCGGATAGAAGCAGTTGGGCCAAGTTATGTGTCTCCGGCTGTAGCCCATCGCCGAACGATGGCCCAGAGCGCCAGACCAATAATACAGCCTGCGACCATTCCGACGCCGATTCGGGCCAGGCTCAAGGCGACCGGCGTGTGAATGTGGCACATCGTATTGACGATGTCGGTCTGGCCAACCGCGCCTCCGGCGAGGGCGAGGGCAGTCCAAATCGGCAGGCTCGATCCTTGCAAGCCGGCCCGCGCCTTTTGGATCGCCATCAGGCCGATCCCAATGATGAGGAGCGGATGGCCGATCATGAACTCCTTGGTTCTCGGCCTGACGAAGAGGATTTGATCGAGGAGAAAGCGGAGCTTCAGCTCAGTGTCGCTGACCCCGGCAGGATTGTCGTTCCCGGTCCGGCTGGAAAGGAATGTGAGCGCGCCCATGATAACTAGCGCGAGAAGGGCAGCGCCCCACGTCATTGGGTTGCGCATCGTCGCTTTCAAATCGGCACCGCGCATCAAGAAGTAGCCGAGAATGATGAATACGGGCAGGAACACCGCCAGCTTTACGCCCTCGAACTGCTCGGCGCGCACGAAATAGGGCAGGCCGTTTAGCAGGCCCGCGACGGCCAGTCCTCCGACTAGGCTAATTGCGCAAGTGAGCAGGAAGTCGAGGATCAGATTCGGGCGTTTCCGCGCATCGAGGATGAGGAAGGCGGCGATCGGGAAGACGAGGGCGGCAAAGAGGGCGGTGAATGCCTTCTGGTGGTTTGTGGCTGACAATGCGCAGATTGCGACGGTGAGGATGAGTCCGGCGATGCGCCAACGCGTGCTCGTTACGAAGATCGAGCCGACCCAGTATGCGGTGGGGATGATGCTTAGTCCGATCACGATAAACAGCCACTTCGGCACGCCCGAATCCTCGTAGGGACGAGCGACTCCCATGCCCCCGCCCTGATCCTCAATGTCTCGGTTGATCAGCCGGATAAAGTCGCCAAAGCTGGTCAGCGGGTTTTGCGCCGCGAAACTGATGGGGCGCACGAGGAGCAGGCGCATGCCGCGCTCTCGGGCGGCGCGGGAATAGCGGTCGACGGCATCGTCGAGGGGCATCTTGTCGAGCTCCGCGGATTGGGCCGAGTGCAGCCGCACGACGATTTCGGGCGCCATCTTGAGGACATTGCTGTCGCCGCCGAGCTTGGCGAATTCCGGGCTCGCGTAGAGCATGCCGAGCGATTTGAGCTCGTCAACCATGTCCTTCAGGGCGTCCCGCCGGCCGAGAACCTGGTCACCGAGCGGCAAGAACACGGTGGCTCCGAGATCGTGGGCCGATTTGAGCGTCTCGGTGACGTATCTGCCGGTTACGCCGGGCGGGTTGGACATTCTCGCGACGATGGTCAGTTGGGCTGCACGCACGATCTGCGCGTGATCGGGATCGAGGCTCGCAGGCGTCGTTTTTGCCGTGCCGGACGAGATTTCTTTCTGATCACCGAATCTCAGTGTTAGCGCCTGCTGGATGCGATTGGCCAGCGAAGAGTCGTCCGGTGCAGGGTTTTCCGCGGCTTTGCGGTCCGCGAGATCGCCGACCGTGTCCTCGGAGATGACCACCGCTCCAAGCCCTTGTTGCTTCAGGTCCTCCAGTGCCTGCGGGACGGACTTGCCGCTTGCCGCGGCAAGCGTTTCGACGGTCTCGTACTCGGCGGCGATGCTGACGGCCTTGTTGCGTTGCTCGACGCGGTAGCGCAGGGAGATCGAGTAGAGCGACAACGCCGCCATCAACGCGATGGCAAAGGGTAGCCACGTCGGAACTCTAGGCGCGTTCATGCCGACTCACCCGGTTTAGAAATCAAACTCAAACTCCTCCTCTCGGTCGCGCAGGATGGTGGTTCGGCCACCCATAACCAGGACGGTCAGCATGCCGGCAAGGAAGCCCCCCGCGTGGGCCCAGTTCGCCACTCCTTGCTGAGGGATCGCGATCTGATATACGAACCAGAGCCCAAGCAGCACCCAAGCGGGGACTTCGAACGTGAGGAAGGCGAGAATCGGCACGAATATCTCGATGCGATTGCCGGGGAAGAGCAGGAAATATGCGCCCAGGACACCGCCGATCGCGCCCGAAGCGCCGAGCACGGGAAGCGCGGAATGGGGATCGACGAAAATATGAGTGGTCGCAGCTACAACTCCCCAGAACAGATAGTACAAGGCGTAACGCGGCGAGCCCATTGCGGCCTCGATGCCGGGCCCGAACACCAGCAGGAAGAGCATGTTGCCCAGCACATGAAGCACGTTCGCGTGCATGAACATCGAGGTGAAGATCGTAACGAGCGCGAACCGGTCCCCGCCTTTGATCGCGGCCACGACCTCGTTGGGGCGCATGACAAGGTCGGCGAAGGTGGTATTGGGCGCGGTGATGTGCCCGTGCCGATCCCATAGGAAAATCAGGACATTGAGAGCAATGAGGGTCCATGTGACAACCGGAACGACCCTGCTGATTCGGTTGTCGCGGATGGGCACCATGCGGCGCGATTCTACCGCCGGTTCAGGACTCGTCTCGCCGCGCTTCCCGCTTCTTCAGCTTGATTGGGATGGCGATGGAGACGTAGAAGGTTAGCCATGCGAAGGCGAATACGGTGAGGGCAAGCGGCGCCCAGCGCATCTCGCCGGTCAGGCCGATACCGGTAGCGAAGAGGCATAGGAAGGTGGCGATTGCCATCAAGGGGATGCTGATTTCTCGGTCTCGCACGGGGATAAAGGGTACATCGGGCGGGTTAGTTGCCGATACACCGTTCCATGCCATGTTTTGCGCATGTTTCCGTTGGGCATAATCCAGGCATGGTTGCCACTGCCGAGCTCTCTCCTCCTCAGGTTCGCTGGGACCTTTCTGCGCTCTTTTCCGGGATGGACGATCCGAAGATCGATCTGACGTGGGCGGAGTGCGGGCGGCGCGCCGATGGGTTTGCCGCGAAGTATCGCGGCAAAATCGACAGTCCCGACCTTTCTGCGGCAACTCTGGCCGAGGCGCTGGCGGAGATCGAAAACCTGAGTGTGGAGGCGGCCAAGCCGATTGGATACTCCCATCTTCTGTTCGCGGTAGATGCGGCGTCGCCGGAAGTCGGCGCCTTCATGCAGAAGCAGATGGAGCACGCCAGCGAGTTGAGCGTCACGCTCATGTTTTTCGAGCTGGAGTTGCAGAACGCCCCTTCGGACGTCGTCGACCGCCTGAAGCTGGACTCCGCCCTCGCGAACTATCGGCACTACATCTCCCACGCTCGGACCTACAGCCCGTATCGACTGACGGAGAAAGAGGAGATCGTGCTCGAGCAGGTCGCCAATACCGGCTCACGCGCGTGGGTGCGCCTGTTCGACGAGGTCACCACCAATCAGGTTTTCAAGCTGAAGCGGCCCGGGTCGAGCACGGTCGAGGAGCTGAGTCAGCAGGAAGTGCTGGCTCTGATGCGCGAGCCTGACCGGATGCTGCGCCAGGCTGCAGCGGATTCCTTTAGCGAGGGATTGCGGGAGATCCAGCGGGTCCTCGTCTTCACGTTCAACAACCTGGTGCAGGACAAGGCAGTCGAGGACAAGATGCGGGGGTTTGAATACCCTGAGCAAAGCCGCCACCTGAGCAACGAGCTGGATAAGGAGACCGTCGATCGGGTCATCCGGCTGTGCAAGGCCAACTACGGCTTGGTTGAGCGGTTCTACAACGTCAAGCGGGAGATTCTGGACTTGCCAGAGTTGACGCACATCGATCGCTACGCGCCGCTCTTTGAGAGTGAGGAGCGAGTGAGTTGGGAGAGCGCGCGGCAGATTGTGCTCGACGCGTTCGGGGCGTTCTCGGCCGAGATGCAGAGACGAGCGGCTGAGTTCTTTGAAAATAGCTGGATCGACGCCGAGCCGCGCAAGGGAAAGCAGGGCGGAGCGTTCTGCAGCTACAACACCCCCGACACGCATCCCGTCGTATTCCAGACCTATCTGAACAAGCCTGACGACGTGATGACGCTCGCTCATGAGCTAGGCCATGGCGTTCACGCTTCGTTTAGCCGCGAGCAGAGCTATTTCAACTTTCACGGGACGCTTCCGCTGGCTGAACTTGCTAGCACGTTCGGCGAGATGCTCGTCTTCGAGAAGCTAGTAGCAGGGGCTACTACGAAGGACAAACTCGCGATGTACGCCGACAAGATCGAAGGCGTGTTTGCCACAGTGTTTCGCCAAGCCGCGATGTTTTCGTTTGAGCAGCGCATGCACAACGCGAGGCGGCAGGAAGGCGAGCTGCCGCTTGAGCGATTTGGCGAAATCTGGCAGGACGAAATGCAGGCGATGTTCGGCCGCTCGGTGAAGCTAGGAGAGCAGCATCGAAACTGGTGGAGCTACATCAGCCATTTCACCGCAGTGCCGTTTTACGTTTACGCCTATTCCTTCGGCGAGCTCCTCGTCCTGTCGCTGTATCAAATGGCAAAACAGGAAGGGCCATCGTTTGCCGACAAATACACCGACTTGCTGAGAGCCGGCGGATCAAAATCGCCCGCCGAGCTGATGGCAATGGTGGGCGTGGACCTGCGAAGCGAGCCGTTCTGGCAGGGCGGGTTTGCGGCGATGGAGAAGCTGGTCGCCGAATTCGAACTGCTCTGGGCGGAGCACCGCCGCGACTCCTGAAAGGGTTTTCCCGTAGGCTAAGTGACCATGTACATCGGCGCGATCGTGGCCGGGGTTCTGATGATCTCGGCGGTCCTGTGGGACGCGTTTGAGGCGATCATCCTCAGCAAAACGGTTCGACGCCGCTTCAGCATCAACAGCCTGTTTTATGGAGCCATCTGGCGGGTGTGGCGGCTCATGGTCAAGGCCACGCGCGGCAGTTGGCGGCAGTGGGTTCTGATTGCATTCGGCCCGCTCTCGCTGATCTTTCTGATCGGCTTTTGGGCGGTCTTGCTTGTGTTGGGATTCGGCCTGATCCACCTCGGGGCGGGCACTCTGGGCGATGGTTCGGGGGTGGGCGATCACATCTATTTCAGCGGTGTCACGTTTTTCACTCTCGGGTACGGCGATCTGGCTCCAAAGAACGGACTCGGCCAGTTCCTCGCCGTGTTCGAAGCAGGGGTTGGATTTGCATCGCTTGCGGTGGTGATCTCCTACGTTCCGGTCATGTATTCGCTTTTCGCCAATCGGGAGCACCTGATCACCTTGCTCGACTCGAAGGCAGGATCCGATCCCAGCGCGGGCGAACTCCTCAAGCGCTATGCCGAAGCCGGTGACATGGAGTCTCTGCACGTTCTGCTGCGGGATTGGGAGAAGTGGTCGGCGGAGCAGCTCGAAGGCTTTCTTTCGTATCCGATCCTCGCCTACTATCGTTCTCAGCACGACGACCAGTCGTGGCTGCTCTCCCTCACATGCATTCTCGACGCGTGCTCAATCATCAGCCTAGGCTTTGAGAACGAGGAAGATTTGGTCTGGGCGAAGCGGCTGAAGTTTCAGGCGAAAGCGACGTTCCAGATGGCGCGGCACGTTATCGTCGATCTGGCTTACATCCTCGACGTGCCGCCGGACGAGCGGCCGTACACTCGTTGCTCGGCGGGCGGGTTCAAATCCATCGTCGCCGAGTTGCGACGGGTCGGGTTGTCGCTTCGGACGGATAGTCTGGAGTTTCTCGAGGAGCGGACGATGCTGTACGAGCCGTACGTGGTCTCCTTGGCTCGCGATCTTTACTTCACACTTCCCTCGTGGACACCGGCGCACGACGCGGTCGACAACTGGTCGACGAGTGCGTGGGAGAGCGCGAAGCATTTTTGATCCGTCGCATAATGTAGAAGCATGTCTACGGCAAGCGAGCTAATCGAAGGGGCATTCAAACGGCTCGCGGAGCGACCGGGGTTCGTGTTGCGGGCGGACCAGCAGCAGCTTGCGCATCTGCTATCGGACATGATCGAGGGCGACGCTTCGGGAGCCTTTGAAGCCCCGACCGGGCTCGGCAAATCCCTTGCCGCCCTCATCCCTGCGATTGCCCACGCGATTACTGAAAAGAAGCGAACCATTATTGCCACGTACACTAATGTTCTCGCTGAGCAGTATTGGCGGCAGGACCTTCCGTTGGCCCTCAGCCTCTTTGATCTGGGGGGTTCTGGCGCTGGTTCGGAGCCTCCTTTGCGGACCCAGTTCTTGATCGGACGACAGCGCTACGCCTGCCTCGCGGCGATCCAGGACACGGCCCCGCAGCTTAAGCGAAACTTCGTGCCGCGGGCTCAGTTAGGCATCGAGACCGAACTGCGAGAGCACGGGGGAATATCGGGGCGGGAGGTCTCGCGTTTATGGCCGCAGATCGCCACCCCGCCCGTATGTCCCGGGCGACTATGCAGCCACTACAATAGTTGCTTCTACTATAACGCACGGCGAGCCGCCGAGAAGGCCGAGGTGGTCATTACCAACCACAGCGTCGTCATTCAGCACGCCCTCATGGCTCGGGCCGGAGATGAGACGGGAGGGCTGCTCGGCGAGTACGACTTCCTCATTCTCGACGAGGCCCACGACTTCCCGCAGGCAGCCCTCAACGGATTGGAGTTTGAGCTGTCTCAGCCCAAGCTCGCCGCCCTCCTCGGGATCGGCACAAGGATGGAGAAGACTTTGGCACCTTACGCCGAATCGGCCGGCGACATGCTGCTATGGGCGGGAATGTGTGACGACTTTCGGAAAGACGTCGAGCGATGCCAGAGGGCGATCGTCGCCTACTCGCTGCGGCTTGGGCAGCCGGGAATTCTGAACGCAACGCCACCTGAAGTAATGGACCACCCGCAGGTGCAGGCGGCGAAGACCAGCGATGGGATATTCGGTGCGCAGCGGATCGCCGACGAGGTGAGCAAGTGCTGCATCGGCTTTGTCGAGAAAGTGCAGGACGTGCTGACGAGTTGGCGCGATCAGGGGATCGCTCTGGGGATGGTGGCGGAGAGCGTTCGCAACTACTCGACCTACATCGCGGGCTTCGGGGGCGGGTGCGTCTCACTTTTCAACCCGGAAGGCGTTGCCGTTAGCTACGTGGGGCGCACAGGCGAGGATGCGATGCTCCGGTCCGATCTGATTGGTCTCGCCCAGCCTCTGCAGGATCTGGTGTGGTCGCGCGGACCCTACGCCTGCATGTCGGCGACGCTGGCGCTCGATGGCAGCTTCGACTTCTTCAAGCGAACGACCGGCGCGGAGCCGGATTTTGAGGAAATTCTTCCTTCTCCGTTCGACTTTACAATCCAGGCGGCCGTTTATCTTCCGAAGGCGGAGATCATTCCCGATCCGTCGACGGCTCGGCGCGAGGGGCTCGAGGAAGAGTATTACGCCGCGCTCGCACGGGAGCTGAGCGAGATCATCCAGACGCTGGAAGGCCGGACCCTTGCCCTCTTTCATAGCCGCCGGGAGATGGAAGGCGTGATGAAGTACATCTCGCTGCCACCTGAGCTGCCGATTCTGATGCAATTCCGATCCGGTGCCGGCTCGACGGGCGAGCAGTTCATCAAGAACGTGAACGCCTCGTTGTTCGCGCTGCGCTCGTTTTGGACCGGCTTCGACGCCCCGGGCGAGACTCTATCTTGCGTCGCGCTGGTCCGGGTTCCGTTCGAGGTGCCGGTCGATCCGCCGCAGATCGCCCGAATGGCGTGGATGCAGACGCTTGGTCTCGATCCGTTCCAGGAGCATTCGCTGCCTCAGGCGAAGATGCTGATGCGCCAAGGGGCGGGGCGGCTGATCCGGCGAAGCGAGGACAAGGGGATCATCGCACTGCTTGATCCGCGCTTGCGGACGAAGCGCTACGGCGAAGCTATCCTGGCCAACCTTCCGCCGGGGATGCGAACCTTCGACGACTTCGCCGACGCGGCGGGCTGGCTAGGCCTCGGCCGCCGACTTGCCATTTAGACTTCTATTTCCACCACTTGCGGAAGATCAGGATGAGCAGCATAGCGCCAAGCGTGGCACCAACGATGGTCGGAATGGTTCCGCCGAGTCCCTGGTCGTGCAGGAGATACCGCATGACAAAGCCCGTGATCAGCGAACCGGCAATGCCGAGCAGGATCGTGAACAGGCAGCCTTTCGGCTCTCGGTTCGATCCTGGCATGAATCCCTTTGCTAACGCACCGGCAATGAAGCCCACGATAATCCACCACAGAACGTGCATGCGGCAAAGACGGGATAGCGGCGTGCGGGGATGCGGGAATGGGGCGAAATGGGTCAACGTTCCACGTGAAACATGGACGGGTAATCTCGGCTCGCCCTTCACGACATGAAAGGCAGGAGTGGACATGACGAATATGGAACCGCGCTATGACGCGTCGACGGTGGAATCGAAGTGGTACGGCCGGTGGGAGGCCGCAGGGCTGTTTCAGCCCGATCCTGACCCTAACAAGAAGCCTTTCACGGTCACGATACCGCCCCCCAACATCACCGGCTCGCTTCACATGGGGCACGCCCTTTGCTATCCCATTCAGGACCTCTATGGGCGGTTTCAGCGGATGCAGGGACGCAGCGTCCTCATCCTCCCCGGCCAAGATCACGCCGGCATCGCGACCCAGAGCGTCGTCGAGAAGATGCTGCGCAAAGAGGGGTCAAGCGGTGCCCAGATCGGACGCGACAAGTTCGTCGAGCGGGTGTGGGAGTGGCGCAAGGAAAGCGGCGACAATATCCTCCATCAGCTCCGCACTCTGGGCTGTGCGTTTGATTGGTCGCGATCCAGGTTTACGCTTGACGAGAAGTATCACGAGGCGGTTCTTAAGGCCTTTATTGACTGGTTCGACCAGGGGCTGATCTTTCGCGGCAAGCGGGTGGTCAACTGGGATCCCGTGCTGCAGACCAGCGTTTCGGACATTGAAACCGAGCGCAAGACGGTCCGCGGGAAGCTGTACTACATCCGATATCCCTTCGCCGACGGCTCCGGTTCGGTGACGATCGCCACCACCCGGCCCGAAACCATGCTGGCCGACGTGGCAGTGGCGGTCCATCCTTCGGATCCGCGCTACAAAGGCCTGACTGGCAAGACGCTTATCCTCCCCCTTCTCAATCGTGAGCTTCCGCTGATCGCCGACCAATATCCCGACCCGGCATTCGGTTCTGGCGCGGTGAAGATCACGCCGGCGCATGATCCGAACGACTACCAAGTCGGCGTGCGGCATAACCTGCCGATGCCGGTGCTGTTGGATTCGCGCGGGCGCATCACCGAGGAGGGCGGTCCTTATGCGGGACTGGATCGCAACGAGGCGCGTAAGCGCATCGTTGCCGATCTTGAGGAGCAGGGCTTTATCGAGAAGATCGAGGACCATGACATTCCCATCCTCATCTCCGACCGCAGCAAAGAGCCCATCGAGCCGCTGCTCAGCGAGCAATGGTTCTGCGATCAGCCGAAGCTCGCGGCTTCGGCTATCGATGTCGTGCGAAATGGGGATGTCAAGTTCTTTCCCGAGCGCTACGAGAAGATTTATCTCGACTGGATGGAGAACATCCGCGAATGGTGTATCTCGCGCCAACTATGGTGGGGGCACCGAATCCCCGTGTATTACGGGGAGGACGGCACTGCGTATGCGGCGCTGAGCTGGGAAAAGGCTCAATCGAAGGCCAGTGCCAGCAAGATTGTGCGCCAGGACGATGATGTACTGGACACCTGGTTCAGCAGCGGCTTGTGGCCGTTTGCAACCCTCGGCTGGCCGGAGCAGACCGACGATCTGAAGCGGTTTTATCCGACGAGTCTCCTGGTTACCGACCGCAATATCCTCTACTTGTGGGTCTCTCGGATGATCATGATGGGGCTCGACTTCGCGAAGTCGAAGCCGTTCGAAGATGTCTTCATCTATGCGACGGTGCTGACTGAAGATGGGCGGCGCATGTCGAAATCGCTCGGGACGGGGGTCGACCCGCTGGAAGTGATCCAGAAAGTGGGTGCCGACGCGTTGCGTTACACGCTGCTAAGCCAGACCGGAGCGAATCAGGACATCCGGTATAGCGAGCGCAAGACGGAAGAGGCGCGCAACTTCTGCAACAAGATCTGGAACGCGACGCGATTTGTGCTCTTAAACACGGAAGGATCGCTCCGACAGCAGCCGGCTGAGCTTGAAGATGTAGATAAGTGGCTGCTTAGCCGGCTCGCCATGACAGAGAAAACTGTCAAATCAGCTTTTGAGGGTTACGACTTGCAGACGGCGTGTCAGGCGCTGTACCAATTCTTCTGGAGTGAGCTTTGCGACTGGTATATCGAGGTCGCCAAGCCGCGCCTCATCGATCCCGGCAAGCGCGAGACACCGCAGTGGGTGCTGCTGACGAGCATCGATGCCTTCCTGCGGATGATGCACCCGGTCATGCCGTTCATTACGGAGGAGCTGTATGCCAACCTGCCGCTGCCGAAGAAGGCTGAGTTCATCATGTCCGCACCATGGCCGGAGATACCTCCCGAGTTTTCGCAGCCGGACGTCGAAGCGCGAATGGAGCGGGTGTTCGAGATCACGCGCGGCTTGCGTGCTCTGCGAGCGGAACTGGGGCTCACGCCGGGAGTATCGGTTCCCGTCGCCTATTGCGAGGGGGATATCGCGGGCGGAGATTGGATCGTGAAGTCGCAGGCGTGGGTTCAAGAAATCAGGGCCGGGAAGCCGGATGGGAAGCACATTTCCGCGACGGTAGAGGGGGTTGACATTCACTTGCCGCTCGGGGATCTCGTCGACCCCGCGAAGGAGCTAGACCGCATCGGCCGCGAAGAGATCAAAGCCCGAGAAGAGCTCGCCAAAACCGAGGAACGGCTCGGCGATGCCACCTTCATCGAGCGCGCGAAGCCCGAAGTGGTCGAACGAGCAAGAGAACAGGCTGAGGAGATTCGCAGCAGGCTCCGCAAGCTGGAAGAGCGCCGGAAGCTCTTCGGATAAGTCGGTCACAATAGCCGGAGTGTCTCGGAAAGCCTTCGGAACGCTCCTCATTGCGATATCGAGCACGGCGTTTGGCAGCTACGGCTACTTCGCCCTTAAGGCTGGTCAAGCCGGAATTGGGCCGTTTTCGCTGCTGGCGTACCGCTTTGGCATCGCCGTGGCCATCCTTGGGCTGGTTGCCGCTCTCACTCGCGGACGGCTCGAGAAGAGACAGATATTGCCGCTCATTGGGCTTGGCATGCTTTACGTCGGCCAGGCATTTACCTTCTTGCAATGCCTTCTCGTAAGTGGCAGCCCGATCACGGCTTCGCTGCTGCTTTACATCTATCCGGCGTGGGTGACTTTGGGATCCGTTCTGTTCCTGCGCGAAAAGCTCACGACGGTCAAGATTATCGCGCTCGCGTGTGCCTTTGTCGGGTCATTCGCGATCATCGGGCCGGTGGCCAATGTGCAGCCGGCGGCGATCGTCTACGGGGTATGCACGTCCCTGTTTTTCGCAGCGTATTTGGTTTGCGGGAAGAAGGTGATGCAGTCGGCACCACCGGTAATGGCGACGCTGACGATCCTGACGACGGCCTTTCTCGTCTTCGGCCTTGGCGCTTTGATCACGGGGATTGATTCCATACGTTCCGCCGATGGCTGGATCGGCGCGGTGGGTTTGGCGATTGTGGCGACGGTGATCGCCATCGGGGCGCTCCTTGGCGGGCTATCCCGAGTGTCGCCCGTCGAAGCAGCAAGCCTGTCAGCGATCGAGCCTCTTGTCAGCGCGATCATTGCAATCACTGTTATGGGGCAAGCCTTACGAACGGGGCATGTCGTCGGCGGCGTGCTCGTCCTTACTGCCGTGCTCGTGCTAGCGCGTGAGGCGGCCTCGAAGCTTCGCGCAACCGGTGAGCGGTAGACTCGGTTCGACTTGGAAACGCCTCACCTGAGCGTGGTCGTCCCCGCCTACAACGAAGAAGATCGCCTGCTGCCCACGCTTGAGCGATTGTTCGAGTATTACGAGGCTCAGACCTATCCCTACGATGTCACAGTGGTGAGCGATGGCTCGACCGACCGGACCGGCGCCATCGTGACGGAGTTCGCCAAGTCGCATCCGACATTCAAGCTCTTGGAGTATCAGCCCAACCGGGGGAAAGGCTACGCAGTACGGACCGGGATATTGGTGGCAAAGGGCGATCTCGTGCTCTTTTCCGACGCCGATATGGCGACGCCGCAGGAAGAAACGGAGAAGCTGCTGGCGCGCATTAAGGACGGTGCCGACATCGCCATCGGCAGCCGTCCGCTGAAGGAAAGCAAGCTTGAAAAGCACCAACCGATGCTGCGGGAGATGATGGGGAGAGCGTCTAACCAGCTAATACAGGTTTTGGCGGTTAGAGGCATTCATGACACGCAGTGCGGATTCAAGATGTTCACCCGAAAAGCGGCGCAGGATATCTTCGCGCGGTGCAAGCTCAACGGGTTCAGTTTCGACTTCGAAGCTTTGATGATCGCACGTGATCTGGGTTACCGCATCGACGAAGTGGCCATTCGCTGGTTCCACCAGGAGGGGTCGAAGGTGGTGTTCTGGCGGGATTATCCGCGGGCGCTGAAAGACCTGGTGGGGTTGAGGGCGAAAGGCAAGCGGAGGCGGCTTAGTTGATTGCGGAATGCGGATTGCGGATTGTGGAGTCCTCCGCGACCGTTTCCACCAGGCACATCTCGGCAATCGACAATCCACAATCCACAATTCGATGAATCCCAACGAATACACCCGGATGTTCGAGATGGAGGACCGCTATTGGTGGTTCGTCGGGCGGCGGCGCATTGCGCTTCGGCTGCTTGATCGGTATCGAGCAGCAGGCGACCAATTTCTCGACCTTGGCTGTGGGACGGGCGTTGTGCTTCAGGAGCTTGCGGGGCGCGGTAGTCCGACCGGACTCGACATGAGCGTTCTTGCCCTGGGGTTTTGCCGAAAACGAGGGCTCTCTCGGCTGGTGCGCGGCGATGCGACGGCGATGCCGATGCGTCCAGACCAGTTCGCCGCCGTCGTCGCGCTGGACGTTTTTGAGCATGTGGAGGACGATGGGAAGGCGCTTGGCGAATCCTTTCGCAGTCTTGCTCCTGGTGGAGTTCTGATTCTAAGCGTGCCGGCATTTCGAAGCCTTTGGGGACCGCATGATGTGGCCTTGATGCACTTTCGGCGATACACGCGGCCGGAACTGCGGGCCAAGCTTGTTGCGGCCGGGTTTCGGATCGAGAAGATCAGCTATTCCGTATTCCTTCTCTTTCCTATCGTGGTCGTCGTTCGGTTTTTCGAAAAGCGCAAGAAGGGGCCGGCGAAGGCTTCGTTGGCGGCCTTGCCAAAGTGGCTAAACAAGCTGCTCATCTGGACCCAGGGGGTGGAGGCGACGGTCATCGGCGCGGTCAATCTTCCCTGGGGAAGCAGCTTAATCGCGGTGGCGCGCAAGCCGGAGCGCGGATCGTGAGGTTCACGGTTGGTTGCGTGCCGTATGTGAACGCAATCCCTCTGGCTGCCTGGTTCGAGGAGCAGGGGGAGGAATCACTGGTGAGGGTGAAGTACGCCGTGCCGTCAGAGCTTCCGGTGATGCTCGACTCGGGCGAAGCGGATGCGGTACTGGGGTCGAGCATCGACGCCTTGCTGACTCCGGGCCGGCGGATGGCGGCAGGGGTCTGCATCGGCTCGGATGGGCCGGTGAAGAGCGTGCGGCTGTTCAGCAAGGTCGCGCCGCGGTTCATTCAGAGCTTGGCGCTCGATGCGAACTCCCTGACCAGCAATCGGCTAGCTCAGATTATCCTTGCGGAGCGGTACGGTTCGTACCCGCAGGTGTTCGCGATGCCGCCAGATCTTGCGTCGATGCTGCAGCATCACGACGCCTGCGTCTTGATCGGCGACATCGGCATGATGGCCGACGGAGCTGGGCTGCATGTGCTCGATCTGGGCAAGGAGTGGACCGAACACACCAAGAAGCCGTTTGTGTGGGCGGCATGGATCGGCGGGGAGGGGCTGACTCCTGAGCTGGCTGGTTTGCTTACCAGGGCCTGCCGGGCGAGCGGATGCGGACGGTTCGTGGCCCCAACCGAACTGACTGACAAGACGGTTCGGCGCGCGATCGATCATGCAGGATGGACCGAAGAGCAAGTTCGCGACTACTTCTTCCAGGTCATGGTGTACGACATGGACTACCGCATGATCGACGGCTTGCGCGAGTTTGGCAAGCGGCTGCAGGCGAACGGCTTTACCGACTGCGGCCACTTCCCGGAGCTGGTCACGCCGGAGACGCCGGAGGCGTTGGTATAATCTCAGTTCCCGTGGGGGTGTAGCTCAGCTGGGAGAGCGCTGCAATCGCACTGCAGAGGTCGTGAGTTCGAATCTCATCATCTCCACCATGCACTTTAGTGCGCAGGATTGAACTGGCTCGTATTATTCGACTTCATGACCAGATTCTGAGGTTTTCGCGGGCTTTTCAAGCATCCGTTGTGACGGTTCGGACCGGATGTGGTGCCTCATTTTCGCCAGCTCATCGATGCTGAGACGGCCGGTGTAGGCAGCCATGCCCAAGGCGACGTCGATATCTGAATCGAGAAGGGTTTGGACCTCATTCATCGTCGTGATCCCCCCGGCGGCGACAAGCGTGCGCCGAGTCAGACTTCGCAAGTTGAGAAACAGTGGAAGATCCGTGCCTGCGAGCATGCCCTCCCGGTCGACGTTCGTGCACAAAAATCCAGCGCAGTATGGTTCGACCTCCACAATGACTTCGCTGGGATGCAAGCTCAATGTCGCTCTCCAACCCCTGATGGCCAAGCAGTCTCCCTTTATATCGATTGCGACGACTACCCGCTCGGGGCCGATTCGCTGCGCGAGCCCTTCCAGAAATCCGTGATCGACACCGGTGGAGGTGAAGGCGGAAGTGCCGACAATGACCTGCTCTGCTCCGAGATCGAGAAGCTTGACGGCGCGTTCGATGGAGCGAACGCCTCCACCCGCACGAGCCCGAATTTGGCCCAGCAACACCCCGACCAACTGTTGGTTGGGCGGCCTTCCGAGCGCCGCATCCAGATCGATGACGTGCAGGAGAGGGAACTCCGCAAACATGGCTAGCGCTTCGGAAGCATTCTCGAGCTCAAGGGCTTTGCGCTCGCCGCGCACGAGCTGCACTACTTTGCCATCCATGACGTCGATGCACGGGATGACCCGGCTCATCGAACCGGCACCCCCGCTTGGATGAGCGATTCTTTGACTGCAGCAATCGAGGACGTTTTGTAGTGGAAAATCGAGGCCGCCAGAGCAGCGTCGGCTTCGGCCTTCTGGAATACGTCCACGAAATGCTGCGGCTCGCCCGCGCCCCCCGAGGCGATTACCGGAACGCCAACCGCATCCGATACGGCCCTCGTCAGGTCGATATCGAAGCCCTGGCGCGCTCCGTCCGCATCCATGCTGGTGAGGAGGATTTCACCGCAACCGCGGCGTTCGCCCTCGCGAACCCATGCGATAGCATCCAAATTTGTGGGCACCTTCCCACCATTGACGTGAACGACCGAGCGCCCGCCGATTTGCTTGACGTCCACCGCCAGCACCACGGCTTGACAGCCGAAGGCAGCGGCCAACTCGGTGATCAAGTCCGGGCGCCGGACCGCCGCGCTGTTCACCGCCACCTTGTCCGCGCCTGCGTGCAGGAGGCGAGCGGCGTCATCGACGCTGCCGATGCCTCCGCCGACCGTGAGCGGCACGAATACGCGTCGAGCGGTTCGTTCGACCAGGCTCGCGAGAGTGGCGCGACCTTCCTGAGTCGCCGTGATATCGAGAAACACGATTTCATCTGCGCCTTCGACGCTATAACGTTGAGCCAGCTCGACCGGATCTCCGGCATCGCTCAGATTCAGGAACTGCACGCCTTTTACCACTCTGCCTTCGGCAACGTCCAGACACGCAATCACCCGTTTCTTCAGCACGACCGGCACCAATCGTTGAGAAGGTCCAGCCCAGGGGGTCCCGACTTTTCCGGGTGGAACTGAAAACCGGCGATATTGTCCCGCATTATCGCAGCGGTGAAGTCTCGTCCGTAATGCGCGGTAGCGCTCGTCCACTCGCCGACGGGTGCATAAAAGCTGTTGGCAAAGTAGAAAGATTCGCACGTGCCATCTCGGAATTGCACATCGTTCCAGCCCATGTGCGGCACCCGTGGAACGCCGGAAAAGCGCAGCACCGCTCCTGGGAGCAGGCCGAGGCCCTGTAAGTCGGGAGCCTCCTCGCTCGTCTCGAAAAGTGCCTGCATCCCCAGGCAGATTCCGAGCAGCGGAACGCCCTCCGCGGCCCGATCCCTGAGCCACGAAACCAGCCCGCGCTCCTCCAAGCGGCCCATCATTTGCCCGAAGTGGCCGACCCCGGGGAGCAGAATCGCGTCCGTTCCGTCCATATCGCGTGGGCTCGCTCCCAGCTTGTACTTGCGCCCAAGGTGGTCGAGCGCATTGCAAACGGAGCGCAAGTTTCCTGCGCCGTAGTCGACCAAACCGATCATAGGAGCCCTTTGGTCGAAGGAAGCAAGTCCTTCAACCGGCCATTGGTAGAACAAGCGTATGCCAAAGCCCGCCCGAAACCCTTGAAAATTGCCTCCACCTTGTGGTGGCTGGAGCGGCCGTACATCACCTTAACGTGCACATTCGCCTTCGCGGCCCTGGCAAAGGCCTCGAAGAAGTCGGGAAGCAGTTCGACAGTGAGTCCGCCGAGTTGCTTGATGCGCACTAAGTCAGAATAGACGCAGGAAGCTCGCCCACCGAGGTCGATTGCAACCACGGCGAGGGCCTCGTCCATCGGTTGAACGAAGTATCCAGCCCGATTGATTCCAAGCCGTGCCCCGAGCGCTTGTGAGAAGAGCTCGCCAAGAACGATCCCGACGTCCTCGACCGTATGATGCTGATCCACGCGCAAGTCGCCTGCTGCCTCGATTTGGAGGTCAAAACCTCCATGCTTGGCGAATAGCTGCAGCATGTGATCGAGAAAGCCGACTCCGGTGGAGATCGCGTATTGGCCGGTCCCCTCGATATTGAGGCTGCCCCGGATCCGCGTCTCGCTCGTGTCGCGTTGGATTGCAGACTCTCTCACTTTTCGTACATCTCCCGCAGGATGTTGATGAATGCCATGATTCGCTCGGGCGGCCCAGCAGTTACGCGGAGCGCTCCCGCCAATTCATGGCGGCGGTCGCGAATGAGAATGTCGGCCGCGCGGCAGCGCGCAAGGCACTCGTCTGCATGTTCCTTTGCATCAAAGAGCACGAAATTGCCGGCGGACGGCCAGTGCCGCACGCTCAAGCTCATGAACGCGTCCTCAATAAGCTTGCGCCCCGCCAAGGTTTCAGCCACGTACCGCTGCGTGTAGGCGGGATCTCCGATCGCGGCAATGGCAGCCATGGCCGCCAGCATGTTCACGCTGTAAGGGGATTGAGCTTTTGCGAGGTGCGCGGCGTTTCGCTCGCACGTCATCAAGGATCCGACCCTCATCGCTGCCATACCGTAGGCTTTGCTGAACGTGCGGCAGACGAATAAGTTCTGGAAGTCACGAATGAAGCCGATCATCGTCTCGCCGTAGAACTCGTAGTAGGCTTCGTCGACAAGAACGCACGCTTGCGGCGCCGCCTGCAGAACCGCGCGGAGATCGCTTTGCGAGATCGTGCTGCCGGTTGGATTGTTCGGATTCGAGAGCAGGATGGCTTTCGTCTGCGCAGTGACAGCACTGAGCACGCAGTCCAAGTCAAAGCCGAAGTCCGCCTCACGCCAAGGAACTTCCACCACCCTCGCGTCTGCCAGTTCGGCATAGAAGCGGTACATGGCGTAGCTCGGCGTGAGCACGATCACCTCGTCGTGAGGCTCGACGAAGGTGTTGATCAGCAACTGAATCGCTTCATCTGTTCCGTTCGTCAAAAGGAGCTCGCCGCCTGAGACCCCGAAGAACTCAGCGAGCTGTTCCCTCACGCTGACGTAGTTCGGGTACGTGGCAAGCAACTCCGGCCCGATCGCCTGCCGCAGAAACTCGGATACTTTAGGCGAGGAGCCGGCCACATTCTCGTTGAAGTCCAGACGCAGCTTGCCGAGTCGCCCGGAAGTTGGAGGCGTGTAAGCACGCATGTTCGCAACGGCGCTTCTCGGTTCAGGCATTTAAAATCGCCTCCTGCTGACGGATTTCGATGCTCCGCGCATGCCCCTCGAGCCCTTCCGACCGCGCCAGCGATGTGGCGACGGGAGCGATCGCAATCAGCGCCATCGGCGTCAGCTCTTGGGTAGTTATCACCTTGAGAAAATGCGAAACCGAAAGCCCGCCGGTGGACCGCGCAGCCCCTCCCGTCGGCAGTACATGGTTCGGCCCCGTCGCATAGTCCCCTGCCGCTTCGGGGCTGAACTCGCCGATAAATACGCTTCCGGCATGGCGTACAAGCGGCAACAGCGCCGGATCGTGAAGACACAGGTGCTCGGGCGCAATCCAATTCGCCAGATCCATCGACTCTTGATCGCTGCCGGTGACGATCACCGCGCTATTCGCGCCGATCGATTGTGCTGCGACCTCTCCCGTCGGCAAGCTCGCCAATTGACGATCGACCTCCCCCACCACTGCCTCCGCCAACTTACGCGAGCTAGTTACGAACAGCGCCGCCGCGTCCGTATCGTGCTCCGCCTGCGCAAGCATGTCCGCGGCAATCCAAGCGGCATTCCCCTCGTTGGCGACGACCAGAACCTCCGTCGGTCCGGCAACGAAGTCAATTCCTACCTCGCCGGCAAGCAGCTTTTTCGCCGCGGCAACGTAGATGTTTCCCGGCCCCACGATTCGGTCGGCGCGGGGGATCGTCTGGGTCCCGAAAGCGAACGCGGCTATCGCCTGAGCGCCTCCCAACAGGGCCACGTTTATTACTCCCGCAATCGCCGCCGCCGCAAGCGTCTCGTCGCTCACCCTGGGCGTCGTTATCCAAATGTTGGGCACTTGCGCAACGGTCGCTGGCACAGCCGTCATCAAAACCGTTGACGGAAGCGGGTAGCGCCCACCAGGAACGTAAGCAGCCACCGTGTCCAGCGGGCGCACAATCTGTCCCACGGTGTGCCCCGGGGCTAATTTCACCGTGAATTCCTTCGGCATTTGTAGCCGGGCAAACGCCTCGATCTTCGCCTTCGAGAACTCCATCGCATGCCGGAGATCGGCACTGATATTCCCTGCGGCTGCGGCTACCTTCTTGCGATCGACAACGAACGGCCCCGAGTGGCCGTCGAGTCGCTTCGCGTACTCCGCCAGCGCCGCATCGCCGCGTGCGGATACCGCATCTAGTATGGGCCCGACGGTGTCGATTGCCTCCGTCATTCTCCTGTTTCTGCCTTGGAGGAACGGCCTCGCCTCCGCTTCGATCAGGCTTCGTAATGAGCTCATAGGACGATCTTGTTCAGCGGATACTCCACGATCCCTTGCGCCCCGGCTCCCTTCAGCCGCGGAATGATGCTTCGAACCATTGATTCCTCAAGGATTGTGTTGATCGCCAGCCACTCGCCGCCGCTCAGAGAGGAAATCGTCGGATGCTTCAAGGCGGGCAGGACCTCGAGGACCCCCGGCAGATTCCGTTGCTCGACGTTCAACATGAGGCCCACTTTGCCAATGGCTTCGATTGCCCCGGACAGCATCACCCTGATATCGTCGAGCTTCTGACGCTTCCACTCATCCCGAATGGAATCGTTGTTCACGATGAGCTGCGTATTGGATTCCAGTACCGTGTCCACGATGCGGAGCTGGTTGGCTCTCAAAGAAGATCCCGTTTCGGTGACCTCGACGATCGCGTCGGCGAGCACGGGGGGCTTGACCTCAGTAGCACCCCAGGAGAACTCGACCCGGGCTGAAACTCCGTTACTCTGGAGATATCGCTGGGTGGCTCCGACCAGTTCGGTCGCAATGGTTTTGCCTTGGAGATCGCATACATGCTGGACGTGGGAATTCTCCGGAACGGCAAGCACCCATCGCACCTTTCCGAAGCTCTTGCTGGCATAGATCAGATCGGCGATCGACACGACGTTCGCATCCGACTCGGCCACCCAATCTGATCCGGTCAGTCCCGCATCGAGAACGCCGTTCTCCACGTAGCGGGCGATCTCCTGGGCGCGGATGAGCATGCATTCGATCTCTGGGTCGTCGATCGTTGGGAAATACGAGCGGCTGCCGATCACGATGTTGTAGCCTGCGCGTCGAAATAGATCGACGGTTGCGCCCTCCAGGGAGCCCTTCGGGATACCGAGCTTCAGCGTCATGGGTAAACCTCGTCCGGATCGAAAGTCTTTTCGGCGGCGATGGTCCATTGGCCATTCTCGAGCTTCCTGAAGAAGCAGCTTCGATAGCCCTCGTGGCATACTCCGGGCCCGATCGGATCGACCTTCAGGACAATCGCGTCTTGGTCGCAGTCGGTAAGAATCTCCCTGACCACGAGCTGATGTCCCGAGTCTTGACCCTTGAGCCACAATTTGCTTCTGCTGCGGCTCCAAAAGGTGGCAAACCCGGTCTCCACCGTGTGTTGCCACGCTTCCTCGTTCATGTAGGCCACCATCAAGACCTCGCCCGTCGCCGTATCCTGAGCGATCGCCGGGACCAGGCCGCCACCCTTGTTGAAGTCAATGTACATAGTTCTCCTATAGCCAAATAACAAAGAGCCCACCGCAGTTGCGGTGGGCTCAAGGTTGTGAATAGTCGATTAGGCTCTCAACACGGCGGCACCGCAGCTTTTGCTACGTGATGATGGTGATGCCGATCGTTGAAACCCAAAGCAGCCCTATTATGGCACATGTTGCTCGTGATCGCGCTGACCGTGATCGTACTTCGGCTTCCGCGAGGCGAAAGCCGCTTTAAGCGCGAATGGGTTTCCATCCACCGGCGACTTGTCGGGCCCCGCCGTGAATTACTGACAGTCAAAAGTCCGACAGCGGCCCAAGGATCATTCCCAGCCAACTCCATGCCTCACACCCATGGCCCTGATTTTGGTGCTCTTAGACCTAACCGGCTGGCGTGGAACGATCAGCGGGCCTTATGCACTTGGGTCGTGGGGTTGGATTTTTTGTCGATTGTGAGACCGAACCGGCCCACTGGAGTGGCAGCTGAGCTGCCAATAGGAGATTGTTCATGGTTGTTAGCACTCGCTTTTACGTCGGATCGGCGATTCTTGCCTTGGCCGTACCCGCCATTCTCATTGGAGTGGGTCGGTCCTCCGACCACGCGGACACGCCGGAGATCGCGGCGGCGCCGGGCCGGGATTTGACGGATGTTTATATCTTTCCGAGCCCGACCGATTCTTCGCGAGTTGTGCTTGCGATGAATGTTCACCCCCTGATCGGACCCGGCCAGGGCGGAAACGTCAGCTTCGATCCGAACGTGCTTTACCAATTCAAGATCGACAACAGCGGCGATTCCGTTGAAGATTTGGTCATTCAGGCGCGATTCGAGGGACATGGACGACACCAGCGTGTGATCGTGACCGGACCGACCAGGCCGAAGCGGACAGACTCGATCAACAGCGTCGTCGACGGGCCGAGGGCGCGCGGCACGATTAATCAGATTTTCTCCGGACACGACAAGATGCAAGTCTTCGCAGGCGCCCGGGAAGATTCGTTCTTCTTCGATCTCGAGCAGTTTTTCAACATCCTTCCGGATCGAGCGACTCCGCTGAATGGGATGCCGGTTGCCAACCCCAACGATCCGCAGCAGACGAGTTGGAGACCCGAGGGCGAGGCAGTGGACTTCCTATCGAACGGCGGCTACAACGTGCTCTCGATCGTGGTGGAGTTGCCGAAGAAGTCGTTGCGCAGAGGCCATGGCGAAAGCGTTATCGGTCTATGGGCGACGACCAACTACAACGTGTCGAACGAATCCGGCTCGGCCTTCCGGCAGGTGGACCGCTTGGCTCGGCCAGCGGTCAATGAGGTGTTTGCGACGGTGGCCAATAATCGCCACAAGGTGAACGACGAGACCCAGCCGAGCCAGGACTTCAGCGAGCTGGCGAACGACATTCAAGGCTTTATGACCTTCCCGGCGGGGCGCTCTCAGGCCATCACCAACGTTGTGAAAGCCGTGTTGGTGCCGGACGTTCTGAAGGCCAATCTCGACGGACACGGCGCGGCCTACCTCGGCTATGAGACTAACGGCGCAACCGGCGGCACCTTCGGCGGGCGCGCGCTGAACGATGATGTCATCGATATCTCGCTCGGGATCATCTTCGGGAACACGGTGCCGGCTCTTGGGCTCGCGCCGGACGACGGTAAGGAGATTCCTTCGCTGACCAGCGACCACGTCGGTCCCGGCGGCAAGCACTTCACACCGCACTTCCCGTACCTAGGGTCGCCGCGATGAGAACGCTCACTCCGGTCCTTGCAAGCGCTACAGTTGTCGGGCTAGGCTGGCTCTTCATCGCTTCGGCGATGAGGCCGGCCGCGGCCGCCGGCTATGTGCGCGCGGCGATCGTACACCCCTCGTTCGATCCGGGACGGATCGAACGGGAGATTACATTCCACCGAGGCCGCGTAGCTCGCGATCCGGGAGGGCCGCTTGGATGGTCGATGCTTAGCGCGGCCTACTTGGCGAAGAGCAAAGAGCTCGACACCGATCAGGCGGCTTGGGACGCCGAGAACGCTTCTCGGCATTCCCTTAAGCTGCGCCGGCGCAACAATGCTTCGGCGGCGAAGCGGCTTGTGCAGAGCCTGCTCGAGCAGCATCGGTTTCAGGATGCGCTTCTCGCGGCCAATGACGCGATCGCCATTGATCCTTCCGACGAGGGAGCGAAGCGGGCAAAAATCGACTGTCTCATCGAAATTGGGAAGTTGGACGAAGCCAAGAAGGAGCTCGCGATGTTTCCCGCCAGCGATGGGGCGATGCTTCCCGAGCGCGCTCGGATCGCCTCATTGGAGGGGCGGCATGACGAAGCCATCAGTTATTTGAAAGCTGCACTTGCGCCGCTCGATGACAACATGGATGTCGGGCCTGAGGGGCTGGCCTGGTTCCACGTAAAGATCGCGGCGGAGCTGACGGCGATGAACCGTCTCGACGACGCGGAGGCGGAACTGACGACGGCGCTGAGGATGCACCCCCGCAACTATAAGGCGTGCCTAGGCATGGCAAAGATTGCGCTCGCTCGCGGCGACGCAAATGGCGGGGCGCGATGGTCTCTTGCTACCCTCAAGATAAGCAACTCGCTGGAAGCGAAGAGCCTGCTTGTTCGTTCAAGCGAGCTAAGTGGGAACTCGGCTCAGGCGACGTATTGGACTCAGCGCATCGTTAGCCAATGGGTTGATGAGGACGCTCGCTACGGACGCCTCCGCAAAGGTGGGCCCCTCTCGGTACGCCCGGAGGACCGGGCGTTTGCCACCTTTGCGGCGGGTCACTTGCAGGGTGATCGCCGCGCGGAGCTTGCTGCGCGGCGCGATCTGAGGAATCGGCCTGACGCGGTTGCGGTCACTAACGCGAAAGCGCTGGGCGTGGGCTGAGTTTGGCTGGGTGCCTCCATCCTTCTGGGTGGAGGCCCTTGAACTGGGGTCCATCCCGAGCGGATTTGAACCACTGGAGACACAGAGAGCACGGCATTGGGTATTGGGTATTTATTGGCTTTTTGTTCGGTACAGCAGGGCGAGGTCTCGATCCCTCGGCTTCGCTCGGGATGACAATTATGAGCTTGCGCGGAGTTGTCGATTACGCGTGACTACACCTTTGCGGCGCGGCCTGTTCGGTTGGACTCAAGCGCGGCGGCGAAAACTCTGTGGCTTTCGACTGCTTCTTGTGGAGTTACGCACCCGATTCTGTCTCCAAGGGCCCCCGCGCGCTCGGCGAGGTAGGCGGCCCACATTTGGAGCAGGCAATCGGAAAAGCCGGGTTCGAAGATGCCACCCGTGATCGTTTTGAATGGGCCTTGGGAGCCTAGGTCGATCCGATCCCAGCTCTGCTCTTTGCCGCTTTTGAAGAGCCAAAGAGTCTTGGGCTCTTTGGTCGAGAATTTCGCCCCGCCCTCGGTTCCGAGCACTTCGATGAACCAGGTGTTGGTCTCACCGGGGGCCATTCGCTTCATTTCTAGCCGCATCGGGACTTGTTCGTCGCCCACCTTGATGTCGGTGTGCAGCATTGCATTATCCCAGGTGTCGCACTTCACCATGCCGCCCTTGCCGTCCGGCCGCTCGGGGTAGCCCTTTTGAAGTTGGGCGTAGACGCGGGTGGGCTGCCAGCCTAGACGCAGAGGGATGTGGAGGGTGTGCAGGCCGAGATCGCCCATCACGCCGATCTGGCCGCAGGATTCGGTACGGCGCTTCCAGTTCGCGGGCTTCGTGGGATCGAGATCGCTGGAGTGCCAGAAGCCCGCGCGGACCTCAAGGAGCCGCCCGATCTTGCCCGATCGGGCCATCTCGTACAGCCGCTGCGCAGCGGGAAAGTAGGGGAATTCCGAGCCGCACCGGACGAACCTCTTGGTCGCGTCGATCTCCTTCATCAGGCGCTCGGCGGCGGAGAGGTCGATGCCGAACGGCTTTTCGGCGAGGAGGTCTTTGCCGGCCCTCAGCGTCGCTGAGTAAATCTCCTCGTGCAGGTCGTGGGGGACGGCGACGTAGACGACGTCAACGTCGGTGGCCAGCAGAACCTGGTAGCTCGTGGTGAAGTGCCGGACGGTGGGGACTTTTCGGAACCACTCCAGCGCCTTCTCCGAGACGTCGCAGACGGCGGTGAGTTCGGCGCGGATCGGGTAGTCCTCCAGCGCGAACCACCGGCCGAAGGCGCTGGCGGCTTCCCGGCCCATAAGGCCGCCGCCGATGATGCCCACGCGGACGGCGTCTCTCACTTGAGGTGTTCCATCGCCTGGGCGGCGGTGGCCTTGTCGTGGACGATCGCCATCAGCGCCCGGGTCATGCCGGTTGGATTCTTGTGCTGGATGATGTTTCGTCCGTAGACGATGCCGGCGACGCCTTGGCGCATGAGGGCTTCGGTGCGCTGCAGGATGACGTCGTCCGCCGCCTTGCCTCCACCGCGAACGAGCACGGGCACGCGGCCCACCTTCACGACCTGGCTGTACTGCTCAGCGTCGTCGGTCGGATCAGCTTTGATGATGTCGGCACCCAGTTCGACGGCTTGCCGGACGAGAGGCACGATCTTGTTGAGATCGCCATCGACGGTGTAGCCGCCGGCTTCCGCATTAGGCCGAAAGACGAGCGGCTCGATCATGAGCGGTATGCAGTAGTAATCGCACTCCGGCTTGATGCGCAGGATGTTCTCGATGCACTGATCGGTGATCTCGGGCTCGCCGGGGATCTGGAAGAGGTTGAGAACGACGCAGGCTGCGTCGAGCCTAACTGCTTGCTCCACCGGATCCTCGATCATGCGGGAGAAGAGGGTGCGGGGGAGATCCTTGCCGTAGACGTTGGCGACGTCGGTGCGCAGAACTAGAGCCGGTTTGTTTTTTCCCGGGATGCGCTGCAGGAGCTCGGCTTGGCCGACGGTGAGCTGGATGGCGTCGGGGGCGGCCTCGACGAGTGTCTTGACGGCGGCGTCCATGTCCTCGATCCCGCTCAGGAAGGCGAGCTCATTGAAAAATCCGTGGTCGACCGCGACATCCAGGCAGCAGTTTGACTCGGGGTTGAACAGGCGGTTCAGGCGGTATTGCTTCACTCGAGTTTTCTAACCTACCACGCTCGCGCGCCTGATCCTCGGATCGGAGAAGATGTCGCGGTCGTCGGTGCTCCGCGTGGAGAATTCGGAGACGATGGCACCTTCGGGACCGGCTTGGAACCAGTGGAGGGTGTTCGGCCAGATGGTGTACTGCTCGCCGGGGTGGAGGACGATCTCATGCCAGACCGTGTAAATGCCATCAGTGGGTGGGGTGACCGCAGGCATCGCGGTGGGCTCGCCCTCTACGTAGAGGTAGACGGCGCCGTTCCGGCAGCGGAAGGTCTCCTCCTTGCCGGGCCGGCCGTCCACATCGGGGTGACGGTGCTCGGGGCAGGTCTGGTGGGGGAAGAGCACGAGCTCCTTGGCGCAGCATCGGTCGGTGTTGATGTAGACCACGAGTTGCAAGCCGGTGCGCTCGAGCTCGTTGAGGCCGAAATCGGCGACCTCGATGCCGGCGGATTCTTCCGGGGCGAGGACGATACCGGCTTTCTGCAGGTAGGCGCTGGCGCGGTCTCTGGCGGCCTTTGACTGATCTTGGGTGATCACCTTGTTAGTTTGCCATCCTGGAACTGCGCGAGGTACGAGCGCGAGTGGAAGTATCTGACACTGGAGCCCCTTGCTTGTAGGCAAGGACCGGCTATGGGCAGATCCTTTCAGTTCGCAAGCTCACTTCCAGGATGACAAGTTGCGGCTTGTCATGCGCGCTCCAGCTTCGCTGGAGACGGGGAGACAGGAATGTCCACGCCACTGGCCACGTGGCGTGTATTCTCACCGCAACATGTCGCCTGCCCTGTTGCTTTTTTTGTTAGTTGGCACTCGCCAACAGCCGTTGCCGCCCAAAACCGATACTTGTCTCTGCTTCATCAGCGAAAACCTGGCGAAGGGGAATGGGAACTGGTTCACGTATTTCAAGATTTCCGATCAGCAGCTTGTCATCAAGGAAGGGGATGTGCTTCGGTATGAGGTGTTCCTCGATCCGCGAAACCCGGTTGCGAAGGGTGGGATGGATGTTGATCCGGCAGACAACAGCGATGCGTTGCGCGATACCGGTGCGGTGGATCAGAACGGGCTGCGGGCGCATGGCGATGCGATGCTGACCCCGGCGGTGGGCAAGTGGTACCGCCGCGAGATCTCGCTCGACCGACTGCGCGGGAAGACGAGCGCGGCTTGGAATTTGGTCTTCGAGGGCGACGATGCGGGGACCTATGTGCAATTTGTGGATGACATCGAGGTCGACCACAAAGACGGCACGAAAACGGTCCTCTACGGCGATGGGACGCCGAAAACGCGCGAGTTGCTGATGGCGAACGGCTATACGAATAACCCGGCGTGCGAGGCGGTGGACCGGTCGTTGGTGAAGGAAGGGGCGAACCTGGATGCGGTGATCCGGTCCGTGTCCGCGAGCGCGGCGAAGCTGCGCGTGCTGAGCGAGGTTCGCAAGGATATCGACGTCGCCAAAGAATTCTCCAAGCGCAACCCGAGCGCCCATTTGGAAGGCCATGTGGCGGAGGCAATGAATCTGCTGAGCTCGGTGGACAAGAAGCCGAACCCAACGACGGAGGAGTTGCAGGCGGCGCTGCACGCGGCTCAGCATGCGCTCTCCCATGTGCACCCGGAGATGACGAAATACACGGGGCACCTAGTCGGCCACGCGCATATCGACCTCCAGTGGCTGTGGGAGTGGCAGGAAGGCATCGTGGCCTCTCGGGACACGTTTGCTCAGGCGGTGAAGTTCATGGACGAAGTGCCTGGCTTCACATTTAGCCAGAGCAGCTCGACGATCTATCAGGCGGTCGAGGAGACCTATCCGGAGCTGTTCACGAAGATTAAGGCGAAGGTTGCTAAGGGGCAGTGGGAGCTGCTTGGAGGGCGCATCTGCGAGGGCGACACGAACATGATCTCGCCTGAGTCGCACGCGATGCAGTTCCTATACGGGCAGCGCTACTTCCGCGAGCGATTTGGCAAGAGCGCGGTGGTCGGCTGGGAGCCGGACACGTTTGGCCATACGATCCAGATGCCGCAGATTCTAAAGATGGGCGGGTGCGACTACTACTACTTCTGCCGCGGCGGGAAGGGCAAGCCGCTTTTCTGGTGGGAGGGGCTGGACGGGACGAAGATGCTCACCTTCGACGAGCCGGCGTCCGGTTCTTGGTACAACAGCGACCTCTCCTACAAGCAGTTTAAGGAGATGATCGACTTCTACGACGGCACCGGCAGCAAGGACATGCTGTGGGTATACGGCGTGGGCAATCACGGCGGCGGACCGACCCGCGAGCACATTCAGGAAGCGGTCAAGTGGATGCAGAAGGGCTACCTGCCCAACGTGCGATTCTCAACGGCGACGAACTTCTTCAAGGCGCTGGAGAAGTACGACCTGTCGAAGATTCCGGCAGTGAATCAAGAGCTCAATCCGGTGTTCGACGGCTGCTACACAACGCATTCGGAGATCAAGCAGGCAAACCGCGACGCGGAGGCTTGGACGACGAGTGCGGAAGCGGTGGCGTCGGTGGCGTCGCTAAACGGTTTCCATTATCCGAAGGCCGAGTTTCGTCGCAACTGGGAGGAGATTTGCTACAACCATCACCACGACACGCTGCCCGGTTCCGGCATTCACGCGCCGTATGAGAAGACGAAGGTGATGCTGGCGCGGGTGATCCTGGAAGATAAGGACATCATCACGCGGGCACTGGAAACGCTGACGCAGCGGGTGACGCCGCCCAAGGGCGGGATCAGCGTGATGGTGTTCAACCCGACGGGATGGAGGCGGAGCGCCTGGTGCGAGACGCTGCTCGTGCAAAGCGGATGGAATCCCGATGCGCCGCTTGATCCTAATCACTGCACGGCGGTCGCGCCGGACGGCAAGAAGTATGCGGTCGACGTGCTCGACGAACCGAGCCGAAAGGCGCGGTTCTGGGCGGCGGATGTGCCCGCCTTCGGCTACCGCGTGTTTCACATCGTCAACGGCGAGGTGGTGAAGCCGGCGGTGCAGGCGCGGGATGGCGGCTACACGCTGGAGAACGACAACTTCGTGGTCGAGTTTGACAAGACTCGTGGTTTGATCAAGCGGCTCTACGACAAGAAGGCGCAGCGGACGATCGCGGCAAGTGGGCTTGGCCGGCTGGAAGCTCACTTCGAGTCGCCGCAAGGCATGAGCGCGTGGGTGCTTGGCAAGATCGACCGCGTGGAGGCGCTGGTGCCTGATTCTAGCGAGGTTCAGCAGGGGGCGGATTACGGGGAGGTGAGCTTCTCGTACCGGATGCCGAGCGTGAACAATCCGAAGCACGACACGCTGGTGAGGCAGACGTTTCGCCTGGAGGGCGGAGGGAGCCAGATCACCTGCGACATGGATTGCACGTGGAACCAGATCGGGAGCCCGACTACGGCCAATCCGAACCTTCGAGTGGCGTTCGATACTGGCGTGGCAAAGCCGGTTGCAACCTATGAAGTGCCCTTTGGAGCTTTGGCTCGTCCGCTGGACGGCATCGAGTATCCGGCGCTTAAGTGGGCCGATGTGTCGGGCGACGACTATGGGGTTTCGGTGTTCAACGATTGCAAGCACGGGCACTCGGCGGAAGGCACGACGCTGCGGCTGACCCTGATTCGGTCCAGCTTCAGCCCCGATCCGGTACCGAATCCGGGGCAACACCACTGGCGCTATGCGATCTATCCTCATGCCGGAACTTGGAAGTCGGCGGGAACGGTGCAGAAGGCCACCGAGTTCAATCAGCCGATGCTCGATGCGACGGTGCCGTTTGAAGCGACGGGCAAGAACCCGCTCCAGTGGGGCCTCGTCGATATCAGCCATTCCAACATCGCGCCGACGGCTCTAAAGGCGGCGGAGGATGGCAGCGGCCTCGTGCTGCGCATGTATGAAAGCGCGGGAATGGCGACCGACGGCTCGATGAAGCTCAACGCGCCGCTCACCAACGACCATTGGGTGAACTTCATCGAAGATTCGTTGGGAGTGGCCCAGATCCGGGGCAGCGTGCTGCCGCTCAAGCTCCACCGTTTCGAAATCCGTTCGATAAAGCTCGACTGGCCGACCATCTCCCGACCCCCTTCGCGGTCGAAGGCCCTGAAGAAGCCTGGCGCGGATGCGGCGGTCCTTCGACTTCGCCCCTCGCACGGCTCGCGGCTTCGCTCAGGATGACGGGGAGCCGCTTTGATTGAGGGTTTCCGTTTCTTCTTACGGAGCTGAGGAGAATTGCGGCAAGAGTTGATGCCCGCGCGCCCATCCTGCCGACCACCGTGTTGCAACTATCGCGCACAATACGATTGGATGCGTGACGACGAGCCTTTCGGCGAAGATTCGCGTAGACACATCAGAGAGAATTCAACGTGAACGTCGTCCCGTCGGAGCTAAAGGAACTTGCGCAGTATTTACTTGTGCGTGAGGCTCGGAACACGACGACCGAAAATGTTAACATCGAGACCGCGATCGAGGTTTGCCAACGGCTGCGACAGCCTCTCGCGACCTTTGCCGGCGAGGAGGGCTTTCGCTCTCTCCTTGCTCGGGCGCTAGCGCTTTCCAAGGCCCAGGACACGTCGCTCAGCGCACTTAATGTCCATGCGGATGGCACGATCCAGGTAGGCAACGCCAACGCCTGGCCCGACCAAAGCGCGGCCAGAGATGCGGGAATCGCCCTGGTCGGGCAACTCCTTGCCTTGCTTACGACCTTCATTGGCCCGTCGCTCACCATGAATTTGGTGCATCGCGTTTGGCCAGACCTCGATCTCCAAACCGGAGGCCGGAAGAATCCATGAAACAACACGAAAAGGTGATTATCAACCAGCTCTCCACCGGAGTTCCCGGTCTCGACGAGGTTTTGGGTGGGGGCTTGCCTGAGTTCTCGTTCAACATTCTCGCAGGAGCGCCGGGATGCGGCAAGACGACCCTGGCCCACCAGATGATGTTCGCCAATGCGACCACCGAGAAGCCGGCGGTCTACTTCACCGTGCTCGGCGAGCCGGCGATCAAGATGCTGCGATACCAGCAGCAATATGAGTTCTTCGATCAGTCCAAACTCGATAAGTCCATCAAGTTCGTCAATCTCAGCGCGCTCGTCATGGAGAAGGATCTGGGCGCGGTGCTCGATGAGATCATCAAGCAAGTCGAAGCCCTCGGTCCCAGCGTCGTCGTCGTCGATTCATTCCGCACCGTCGTGCGCAAGGCCCAGAGCCTGGGCAGTGAGATGGAGCTACAAGGCTTCGTCCAGCGCCTCGCCCTTTTTCTAACGAGTTGGCAGGCCACCACCTTCCTCATCGGCGAGTACGTCGAGGGGGAAATCCGCGACAACCCCGTCTTCACCGTCGCCGACGGCCTGCTCTGGCTCTACCAGTCGGTTGAGCGCAACTCCATCGTGCGCAAGATGCAGGTGATGAAGCTGCGAGGGCAGGAATCCGTGCCTGGCCTGCACACCTTCCGCATCACCGGCAATGGGTTGCAAGTATTCCCACGGACCTACGGCCTCTCAGAGCGCACCGGCACCAAGAAGGGCGCTCATCGGCTCGCCACCGGCATCCCCGAGTTGGACAAGATGCTGGGCGGGGGCATCCCCTCTGGCCACAGCATGCTCCTCGGCGGTCCCTCCGGCTCGGGTAAATCCATCTTGGCCACCCACTTCATCGCTGAGGGCATCAAGCAGGGCGAGCCCGGCATCGTCGCCGTTTTCGAGGAAATGCCCGAACAGTATGTCGATCGCGCGAGGAACCTTGGTATGGATCTCGCCGCCGCCCTCAAGAAGGGCTCCCTCGAGGTCATCTACCTCCGGCCCCTCGATCTCTCGGTGGACGAGACGGTGCACGAGATCGTCGCCGCCGTCAAGCGGACCAAGGCTAAGCGCCTCGTAATCGATTCCCTCGTCGGATTCGAAATGGCCCTTGCCCCCGGCTTTCGCGATGACTTCCGCGAGTCGCTTTACCGGATGATCGGCGCCCTCACCCGCTTGGGTGTTACGATCGTCTCGACGGTGGAGATCGAGGAGAATTTCACCTCGATGGGCCTCTCCAATTTCGCCATATCATTCCTCTCGGATGACATTATCCGCCTGCGCTACGTCTCGATCGACGGCCAACTTCGACGCATGATGATGGTGGTCAAGATGCGCAGCGGCAAGCACAGCATCGATATGCGCGAGTATGAGATCACCAATAAGGGCGTCGTCGTCGGCGATCGCCTGCGCGGTTACCAGGGCCTGACCACTGGCATCCCCGGTCCGTGGAGCGAGGAAGGCGCTACCAGCTAAGTGGCTCCGGCTTCGCCGGAGACGGGGACAGGAATGTCCCCGTCACTGGGTTGTGTGGGCTAATGCCTCCGCTGGCTCCTTGGCTATAGCGACTTCAGAAACTCGATCAGATCGCCCTTCTCGGCGGAGGTCAAGCCCAGCCGGAAGTGGTCATTGTAATGGTTCACCACATCCATCAGGGTCCCGAAGCGCCCGTCGTGATAGAAGCCGCCCTTGTGGATCTTGTCCATATTCCAAAGCGCGCGCAACGGCACTGTACGATAGCGATTGTCCGGCGCGCGCTGCGCCTGGAACTCGTCGATCCCGATCTCCGCGCCCTTATGCAGATTCCATCCCGGCTCCGTGTACAGCGGCGGGACATGACAGCTCGCGCACTTCGCCTTCGTGTCGAAGATCATCTTCCCGATGCGCGCCCGCTGCGGGTCGAAAGCGCCCATCGGGGGCTTTGGCGTTACGAGCGAGAGCTGATAGTAATGGAGGGCGGGCAGCTTGGACGTGATCATATCGACGGCGTCATGCTTGTGGCCCTGCATTGTGCGAGCGGCGACCGGATACTTCTCCGCATCGTCGAGCCGAGGATCGAAGAACGTGCCTTGCCCGTGCATTTCGAGGTTGGCCACGTAGGCGTTCCAGTAGCTCACGGTGCCCCATGAGCCCGTCCACGTGTGGTTATTGACCCCGGCGAGCCCGAACGCCGCCGGGTTGAGGGTGGCTGCCGGCTTGCCATCCGGCCGGAATGCCTTGCCGTCGAGGTTCAGCTCGGCATCGAATTTGCCAGGCCCCCAGGAATTCAGAACCTTCTTGACGGTCGCCTCATCCACCTGCAGCATGTCGGTGTAGGGTTTCAGGTTCGGAGCCGTCGCCACAATCGCGCCCACGTTGAGGTCGCGATTGGGCCAGCCGTCGAGCCGGTACCCGATGCCCGGCATAAACTTGTCGTCGACGGTGGAGTGGCACAGTGCGCAAGTGATGCCCACTGAGCGCAGGCTCTTTCCGTCGGCGTTGAAGAAGCCGCGAACGCCGATCACTGCGTTCGCTTTCAGCAAGGCGAGGGTCACGGCGGGATCGTCCAGGTTCACCTTGCCCGCCTTGATGAGTCTCCCCATCGCCGGGGGAACCGCCGCGAGATCGACCTTCAGACCAAGCCCCAAGGCCATCTTGGGACTGACGCCAGGACCGACGCCGCCATTCGCGGCGCCTTCGATCGCCTCATGAAGCCGCACCTTGCCGCCCCAGAAGGCTTCGCTGCCAAAGGTGTCTTGGCGGAAGATCGCGCGGCCCTCTTCCAGCATCCTGCCGCTCTCCGCCGCCCCCGCTCTATCCTGCTGGGCGGCGAGGCCAACCACCAGTGCGCTGAAGCCAAGACTCAAAGGAATCCATCGAACGAACGTCGTCATCTTTTCCACCTCCGGAATGTCTCGAGCCGGATCCACAACAGGATGCGAGCGCGAGAATTCACCAAGTTAATGGTGCTGCGCAGGGTTGAAAGTTGGTAGTCCGAGGATTCACTGTCAGTGAAACGACAGACGCAGCCCCAGTATGAGATCACGGACAAGGGCATCGCCATCGGCGAATCGCTGCGGGGCTATCGAGCCCTAACCAGCGACATCCCCGGCCCGTGGAGCGAGGAAGTCGCTCGGGGCTGAGGAGTGCTGCGGGAACAACTGACAGTCGATCAAGTCAAGCAATTTGCAACACGATAGTTTGCGGAACAACCATGCTTGAACTGATCATCGTCATCCTCGTCATCCTCTGGCTGCTCGGCTTCTTCGTCATCCACATCGGATCGTTCATCCACATCCTGCTCGTGATCGCGCTGATCGTGATCATTCTTAGGGTGCTTAGGGGTCGCAAACCGCTGTAGGCGCGTCGTCTCGCCAACCCGTCGGGCTTTTCTTAGCGCACCGTGTCGCCATAAGAAAATGCCAGCAACAACTACAACGTCCTCTTCGAGGAGAAGTCCGGGCGCAAGAGCGACTCGCAGACCCTGACGCGTTCCGCTCCTTGCTCTAGTCTATTATTCTTAGATGCAGTTTGCAGAGTTCTTCGCAGGGATCGGGCTGGTGCGGATGGGGTTGGAGCGATCCGGTTGGAAGTGCGCCTTCGCCAACGATATCGATCCGAAGAAGCTCGAAATGTATCAAGCCCAGTTTCCCGACTGGCGTGAGCATTTCGTCTTGGGCGATATTCGAAGCGTCGCCCCGCGCGACCTGCCCCGAGTGGACTTGGCAACAGCATCGTTCCCTTGCACTGATCTGAGCCTTGCTGGTGCCCGCAAGGGCCTAGCCGGCGAGCACTCATCAGCACTCTGGCCCTTCCTAGAGGTCTTGCATAAGGTTGAGCATGTGCGTCCGCGGCTCGTTCTTCTGGAGAATGTCCCGGCCTTTCTCAGTTCGCATAATGGAGCGGATTTCAAGAGTGCTCTCGTAGCACTGAATCGGCTCGGCTATTCCGTCGATGCTTTCATCGTGGACGCAATCCACTTCGTGCCACAGTCCCGTCCCCGTCTTTTCGTAGTAGGCGTGTACGCGCCCGCGGCATCTCTCGTGGCCGAGCGTCGCAAGCCTCCGATCTTCTTCGAATCGCACGTCCGGCCCCCAGCGCTCGCTCGATTCATTCTGGAGAGCAATGACATCCGTTGGAATATTCGCGAGCTGCCAGCCCTTCCTCCCGAGAAGCATAAACTCGAATCGATCCTCGATGTGCTTCCCCCCGACGCGTCCGAGTGGTGGTCGGTGCCCCGTGTCGAGTATCTGCTGAACCAAATGAGTGCGAAACATCGCTCGCTGGCCGACGGCATGATTGAGAGCACGACAGAAACAGCCGGGACGGTCTTCCGCCGCGTCCGCAACGGCAAGTCGATGGCTGAACTCCGCGTTGACGGGACTGCCGGGTGTCTTCGCACGCCGAAAGGCGGTAGCGGACGGCAGATTCTTTTCGTGGCCGGGTCGGGTTTCTGTCGCGCGAGGCTCCTGACGCCGCGGGAGTGCGCCCGGCTGATGGGGGCCGACGATTATCGGATTGACGTGCCAGCCAATCAGGCTCTCTTCGGCTTCGGCGACGCAGTTTGCGTTCCCGTGATCGACTGGATTGCGAGAAACTATTTGAACCCGGCCCTCTCAGAGGCATCAGCGCCGCAGGAGGCGCTCGCCAGAGGATGAAACAAGTCGAACCGCTGGGCGTGCCTGCCGATGTCGCCGCCATCCGCAAACAAATCTCGGAGTTTTTCCGGCAGAAGACGGAACTGGGCCATTCCTTAGGCAGCTATTTCGGAGCGTACGTCTTCTTCGACTACGATGAGGAGCCGATTTATGTCGGGCAGACGCATGAGGGCTTGGGAGGCCGCGTCAGCCGACACATGACGAACCAGCGTACGGACGCGGTTGCGATGAATGTCCTCGACCCCTTTGAGGTTGCTTTCATCGAGGTTTATCCCCTGCATCACAAGAAGCAAAGCCCGCCCGACCACAAGCAGCTTGTTCGAGAGCTGGATGCGCTGGAATACACCGTCTTCCAAAAGGTCCTTCGAGAATCAGCGCTGGGGGCCGTCCTAAATGAAAAGGACCTCATAGCCACGGACTTGGTGGAAATGCCCCAGGCATACCGAGCGAGGATAATCCCAGAGGAGCTCTTTAATCTCCGCAAGCACCCTGACATCAGAATCGCCAGGAGGGCCAGCACCATAGCTCGACTCGCGCAAGTTATCAGCGAGCGTGACGTCTCTCCCGGGCTCCGCAGAACCCTCGTCACCCAGGCTCGCCGTCTCGAAAAGCTTGCCGCAGAACGCTTCAAGTCCTTCCGAGAGACTGTTCCGAAGGCGGACCCTGGCGAGGAGACGGGCGAAAACAACGAGTACGAGGGCCGAACCCTGTGAAGCGGGTTACTACGAGGACCCGTTCAACCCCGGCATCCGCTACCCGAGGCTTCAAATCCTGACCGTGCAGGACCTCTTCGACGGGAAGCATGCCGAATATCCCCGCTCGCACGACGAAACCTTCAAGAAGGCGCAACGCGCCGGGGGTAGCCCCGCGCGCCAGAGCGGCCTTGACCTTTGACCACTTTACGGACTATCGTTTTCGCATCGTGGAAGGTCTAACTCCGAGTGAGATCACTTACTCTCGCATCGTGAAGGCTTTAACTCCGGGTGAGATTGCCTACTCTCGCATCGTGGAATGTCATATCGCCAGTGAGATAACTCACTCTCGCATCGTGGAGGCTCGAACTTCGATTGAGGTCGCTCCAACTGTCTCCTCGGTGACGTGCTCTCGCTAAGAAATTGCGCTCAATATGATTGTTGAGCCCCCTGTCATTACGCAAGTGTTGTGATACTGTAGTTTTTGATTGCAGGCGTAACGCCATAAGGACTAGAGGGGATCCATTACCATGCCAATTTCATCCACCGCATCCTACCTATCGACTATGCAAGCCTTCATCGCCCACTGGTTGGCGGTGAACTCGCAGCTCGACGACGACGGCCTGCCGCACATCGTGCTGCCGACGGCCTACACCGTCGCAACCTTGACCACGGACCGCGCCGACATCGCGGATGCGATTACCGCCGTACAGCCCGCGCTGAATCAACTCCAGGCGGCGGCGAACAATCGCAACAACAAGAAGGTGCCGCTGCGAGAGCGCATCCGTCAGTTCCGCGCCGCCGCCCAGAGCTACCTCAAGGGCTCGCAGTACATCAACGCGCTTCCTCGCCTCCCCCGCTTCGACGCTTCGCCCGGGGACTTCACGAAAGCGCTGGACGACATGTCGAGCCTATGGGCCACTATCAACGCCTTGCCGCCCCCCGGCTTTACGGCTCCGCTGAAGCTGATTGGCGCGTATACCCTGGCTAACTTCAACACCGAGGTCACCGCCATGAAGGCCGCGTTCACGGCGTGGGATGCGGCGTATCAGAACGCGGCGATCGTGCGCGGGCAACGCGATATGTTGCTGCCGCCGGTCAAGCCCAGGCTCTCGCAGTACCGCCAGGCGGTGCTCGCCACTTTCCCGCCCGGCAACGCGCTCGTGCTCTCGCTTCCGGCCGTTCGTCCGCCTTCCGGCTCGACGCCGAAGGCGGTGCAGATATCCGGCCTGTGGAATGGCACGAGCAGCAAGGCGCATCTGGAGTGGACGGCCTCGGCCAATCCGAACCTTGACCACTACAGCATCCGCTCCTGCGATCCGCCCCGCTACCGCGCCGCCGACGAATCAGTGGTGGCCAGCGTCGCAGCGGGGACGACCGTGTTCGATACCGACGACGGCTTACTCGCGGCGGGCTCGGCGAAGATCTTCAAGGTCTACGTCGTGACCCACGACGACAACGAGAAGGGCAGCAACTCGGTGAAGATCACGCACCCGGAGTAGTATTTCTTCCCTCCCGCAGCGCGGGAGGGAATCCTGTAATGGAGAACTAGCCGGTCGTGGTGGCGGCACCCGTTGTCCCGGCCGTTCCGGCCGTACCCGCTGCTCCGGCAGCACCGTTCGCGCCATTTGCTCCATTAGCACCGGCGGCTCCTGGAGCTCCAGCTGGGCCGGGCGCTCCTGCCGGACCGGGCGTCCCCGGCACAGGAACGGGAACGATCGTAGGCGCCGTTGGAGTTGGCTGGCCCGGCGTCTGGACAATCGTCGTTGATGGGACGACCTCGGTTGTATGTGAGGGAGCCCACAAGGCAAAGTAGCCGATCACGAGCAACACGATGACGACCGCGATCACGACGAACACTGCGGTCATGGATCGGGCATCGGCTCTATCTTCTGAATAGGACATGGTCTCTACCTCCTGGTAGTTAGCGAAATTGGGAAGCAAGTAGCGCCCTGTTATGGACGCTCCGGTTGCTTAGAGCGACTCTCGTATCGCTCTGGCAATACTAGACCAACAGTAATCATCCGGTGTTCCGGGTCGGCTGCGCTGCGCTAGGGCCGGCCGCTGCCGGGCACGCTCCCCCTTTCCCCTCCCATCAAGGAGGGGATGCTAGGCCGAGCGGTGCAAGTACAGGAGCCGCCGCTGGGCGCTCCCCAGGTTTCCCCGTCAGCTAAGAGCTTGTCTTAGTTTTTACTGACAGACAAAAAAACATCGCCCTCTCGGGATCAATTCGATGCCGCTCGAAGCCTTACTCGATAGCCTTGCTCTTGGCTGGGCTTATTTTTTGGAGAGGAGATAGCAATGAAAGCAGCACGATTGGCATTACTGTCCGCATTCAGCGCGGGCTCGATTATCAGCGCGAACGCCCAGTTCGTTTTCGACAACTTTATGGAGGGGCCAGACAGCCTCACCGTAAACACGCCTACCGGATTCATCGAAGGCCAGGAGTCCGGTTTTTTGATCGCGGGCCAGCAGCGGGACGTACTCCTGCAAGCGCTCGGCCAAGCTTTTGGGCAGGTCAGCACCTTTAACGTTAGCGGCAGCGCGACTCAGGGAGCTTCGTTCCTGAATAACGGAACCGGTTCAAACGCATTCGTCCAACTCGATTACGACGGCTTCGATGTCGAAGGCAACAACGGCGTTCAGACCGCGGGGCCGAATGAGCTGAACCTGAACCTGTCCACATCTGGACAATTCAATTTCGCGTTTCTGGCATCCGACAGCCCCGTGAAGATTGACGTCACCGCCTATACGGGCACGACTGCGTTCTCGACGGGCACGATCACGACGTCTCCGGCGAACTTCACGACGCCGACGACGTTCAGCATCGCGTTCTCGTCGTTGACGCCGGGCGTGGGTTCGACCGGAGCCTTCAACAGCGCCGATCTGGACCGCCTTGTCGTCCGCTTCACACCTGTGAACGCGGGTGGCGACTTTGCACTCTCGTCGATCTCAGCCTCCCCGGTGCCGGAGCCGGCCAGCTTCGCCGCCGTCGGGATCGGCCTGATCGGCCTCACGCGCCGACGCCGAAATCGGAAGTAGCAGCGGCTGATCAGGGGTGAATAGGTGAGGGGATTGTGTTCGATCCGCCCTCACCTATTCACCCATTTACTTATTCACCCCCAATCTGTGTCACATTAAAAACTCACGTGGTGGAAAACCCGCAGCATCTTAGGGGATCAAACGACCATCCAGGCGATCTCGCCGACATGTGCTGGCCCCTTGCTGAGCGCTCGCCGCAGCCGATGCTTGCGGTGGATGGGAGCCACCTCGTTCGCTACGCCAACCCTGCCTTTTACCGTCTCCTCGGCAAACAGGAAGACGAGGTGCTGGGACTCCGGTACGACGAGGTCGTGCCCAGCATTGTGGGGGTCGTTTCATCAAGTCTGATTGACCGCGTCTTTGAAACAGGGAACCAGGAGCAGCAGACCGAAAAGGGCCGCCCTGGCGGCATCGTGGGCGTGCCGGGTTCCAACTGGCTCCTTTCGATGTGGGCCGTCCCCGATGAACAGCCTCTCGGAGTGATGATCCACGTAACGGACCTGGCGATCTCCGAGGCATTGCTCCAGGAATCGACGACGATCAACGAAGCGCTGCTGCTGTCGGCGATTCGGGAGCACGAACTCGCCGGCGCGCTGGCCGAGAGCGAAGAACGCTATCGCGCACTGTATGGAGCGCTCCCAGTCGCGGCATTCCTTTGCGACTGCAACGCGGTAATTCAGAACTACAATCCGCGGGCGGCGGAACTGTGGGGTCGCGAGCCGCTGATCGGAGTCGAGCGCCATTGCGGCTCGCTGAACTTGTATCTGATGGACGGCACGCCAATGCCGCATTCGCAGAGCCCGATTATGTCGGTGTTGCGCACGGGACTGGCGGTGAGGAATGTCGAGGTGTTGATGGATCGGCCCGACGGCACGCGCATTCCCGTGACGGTCAATTTTTCCGCCCTCAGAGACCCCGTGGGCGAAATCGTGGGTGCGGTCACTTCATTCGATGACATATCCGAGCGCATCGAAGCCGAACGGGCCATGCTCCAAGCACAGGCTGAACTGACGGAACTGGCGGCGGTGCTCGAGGAGCGTGTCCAGGAGCGAACAGCTGAACTCATGTTTTCTAACGATGAACTGGAAGGCTTCACGTACTCGGTCGCCCACGACCTGCGGCAGCAGATTCGCGGCGTCAGCATCAACGCCGCGATTGTTCTCGCCGATGCCGGCGAAGTTTTGGATGCTCAGAACCGAGACCTTCTGAGGCGTTTGGAGCAATCGGCCAAGCAGCTCGGCAAGCTGGTGGACGACTTGTTGGGCTACGCCAGGCTCGCGCGGCTGGAGCCGGAGAAGAAGCCGTTTGATCTAAGCGAACTTGCTCGCGAGGTGAGTCGCCAGGTCGTCGATAGGGAATATTGCAGTTCCAAGACCCAATTTTCGGTCGCTCCCGGCCTCACCGCCCGCGGCGATCCTACGATGGTGAAATTCGCGCTGGAGAACCTGATCGACAATGCCTGCAAGTATTCAGCGTTGACGGCCGAGCCTCTGGTAGAGGTCGGCCAGGACGAGCAGGGCTTTTTTGTTCGGGATAACGGAATCGGCTTTGACATGGCCTACGTGCACAAGCTCTTCCAGCCGTTCGAGCGGCTATTGCGAGGCAACGACTACCCTGGGACGGGCATCGGCTTGGCGAACGTCAAGCGCATCGTCGAAAAGCACGGCGGCCGCGTCTGGGCCGACAGCGAACCCGGCGAGGGCTCGACCTTCCACTTCACGCTCGCTGGGTGAGCCAGACTACACTGGCTAATTCCCAGTACAACAATCATCGGTTTGTCATCCTGGAACTGCGCGAGTGGAGGGATTTGACCCTGGGCGGCTCGGTTGTGGACTGCCGCGCATGTACGGTTAGATCCTTTCAGTTCGCCGGCTCACTTTCAGGATGACAATTCTCGTCCGCGGCTTAGATGCCGGCGTAGTCCGAATAGCGCTGAAACAGATTGTGCGCGGCGGGATAGCAAGAGTTGGGCGACATGAAGTGCGGGAACTCGAAGGTGATGATCTTCTCCGCCACCTTGGATGCGGCTTCGAGCTTGAAGCGGAGATAGCGCCAATCGGCGGGCGGGAATTTGATCGGCATGTCGCGGTCGAAGGTTTCGAGGTTCGACCAGATCGTCACGCCGTGTTTCTTGCCGAGCGCTCCGATGCCGCTTATGAAGCGGGGCAGCTCTTGGTAGTGGATCTGCCCGTCTTGGAAGGCGCAGATGTCGAACGCGCCGCGCGTCTCGGCGAAGATGCGGTCCCAGTGGTCGAAGGAGTCGTCCAGCGACATCACGCCGCCTCCGCCTTGCTTCGCACCTTGGGGGTAGGGAGAGATGAGGACAGGGCGGTCGAGGGTTTGCTTGCAATGGCCGCCGATCTGATTGAAGAGCTCAATGATGTGGGCGTCGTTCTTGCTGGTTTCGTGGGTGAGGTACCAGCCCTTGAACGAAGGGTGATGGCCGTAGCGCCCGACAACCTCGTCGATGAAGGCCTTGTTGAGATCGACCTCCTTCCACCAGGTGCGCTGCCACCAGAAGTGGCCCGAGTCGTAGGTGCCGAAGTAGAGGTTGAGGTTGAGCTCGTCGGCGAGGCATAGGAAGATTTCGCCGAGATCCTCATAGACCGGCAGTAGGTCGGGGATCGAGCGGGCGGGGAAGATGCATTTGTTCTGATATCCGGCGCGGATGACGATGACGGTGTCGATGCCGATCTGGGTGTAAAGCTCGAACTCCTTGCGCCAGTCGGCGGCGCTCCAGTTCTGGCTCGGGATGTCGTGGGTGATCTCGTCCAGGAAGGTGCCGGTGATGCGGGGGGAGGTGGGCATGGAAGTGTTGCGGTATTGGGTATTGGGTGTTCGGCGTGGGTTTATTCTCTGCCCATGATTTGCTCTCGGTAGCGCTTGTAGCTATCGGTCTGCTCCACATTGAGTCCCAGGGCTGAGGCGACGGAGTAGGTTCGCTTCTCGATCCACAGGAGCCGGCGGCCGGACATGAGCCTCGCCCAGCGGCCGCTGTTCCAGAGGACGGTCGCGCGGTAGATGCGCCAGGGCCGTAGGGGGACGTCCGGGCTTTTCGCCGCCTTGTGGTTGACCGAGAGTTTGATGCTGCGGAGTTGGTGGGCGGGGTGGATGTGCTTGGCGAGGACGGGCCAGATTCCGGTGATAGTCACGAGGTGCCGCTCATCTTCGTTTACGACGATCTTGCGCACGTAGAGCGCCATCAGCAGGCCAATGCCGCCCATCACCCAGCCGGGGTACCAGATCCATCCGCGCTGCCAGCATAGGGCGGCGGCGAGCAGGAGCAGCAGGGTGCCGATGAGCCGGATGCTCTGATAAGGCCGAAACACGCGCGTGAAGAACATCCGACCGGGAGCATATCATGGCTGGGTGTTGGGGTACATCGTGATTCGTGATTCGTGGATCGTGATTCCAAAGTCCAAATTCCAAATTCCAAATTCCAAATTCCAAATTCCAAATTCCAAATTCGTGAACGCCCTCAGTCAAGCCCTCAAGCTCCTCGCGGTGCGCCCGTACTTCTCGTTGGAGCTGCGCGAGAAGCTGCTCGCTGCCGGGTTTTCGGATGGGGACGTAGAAGAGGTTGTAAACTTCTTGCGGGGGCGGAAGCTCCTGAATGACGACAACACGACTCAAAGCCTTATCGATCGCCGGTCCGGGAAGCGAGCGGTGGGGACAGAAAAATTGCGCGCCGAGCTGGAAAAGCGCGGCGCATCGGAAGACATAGCGGAGCAACTGCTGGCGGTGGCGAGCGAATCCGAACGCGCGCTCGATGCCTTGCGCGGCAAGTTCAAGCTGGGCGCGGACAGGGCGAAAGCCGGCCGCTTCCTTGTTGGCCGGGGGTTCGCCGAAGAGGCGATCGAGACGGCGCTTGGCGAGTTTTGCGGAGACGAGACCTTCCCGGAATGAAGGTGAACCATGGCGGATATCCTGATTGCCCTGCTTTCGGGCGGAGGAATTGCCGCGCTGGCGGTGGCTGGGCTGTACGGGCTCTGGTTGCGCTCCAGCTTGAAAGCAGCGCGCCGTAAGCGCGAGGAGGCGGCTTTTCTGCAGCACAAGCTGGAGAAAGAAGCCGAGTTTCGCCTGAATGAGGCGAACCTCGTTGCGAAGGAAGAGGCGTTGCGGCTGCGCGAAAAGACCGAAGAAGAGCTGCGCGAAAAGCAGCTCAATCTTGCGCGCCAGCAGGACAAGCTGGCGGCTCGCGACGACTCGTTGGAGAAGCGGCGGACCCAGATCGAAGATCGTGAACAGACACTGCTCGCCGACCAACGCCGCCTCCAGGAGCGGATGGAGGACATCGAGCGGCGCGGCATGCAGATCGACCAGGAGCTTCAGCGCGTTGGCAAGTTGAAGCGCGAGGATGCGCGTGAACTGGTGATCCAGCGCGTGGAGGATGAGGCGCGGGAGGCAGCGGTGCGGCGGGCGAAGCAGATCGAGGCAGAGGCCGTCCAGGAGGCCGAGCGGCGGGCGCGGAAGATCGTGCTGGATACGATCGAGCGGTCGGTGGTCGACTACGTGACGGAGGCGACGGTCGCGGTGATCGAGCTGCCGAGCGAGGACATGAAGGGCCGGATCATCGGGCGCGAGGGGCGGAATATTCGCGCGTTCGAGCAGGTGACCGGCGTCGATCTGATCATCGACGAGACCCCGGAGGCCGTGGTGATTTCGAGTTTCGATCCGGTGCGGCGAGAGACGGCGCGGCTGACCCTGATGAACCTGATGATCGACGGGCGGATCCATCCGAGCCGGATCGAGGAACTGCACGAGAAAGCGCAGGCCGAGGTTGAGCGCACGATCCGCGAGGCAGGAGAACGAGCTGCCGAGCGCGCGAATGTGCACAGCTTGGGACCGCGAGTGATCGAGACGATTGGGCGGCTGCGGTTCCGCACGAGCTACGCTCAGAACGTGCTCGACCACTCGGTCGAGGTGTCGCGGCTGGCTGCGATGCTCGCCTCGGAGCTGGGGTTGAATGTCGAGATTGCGAAGCGGGCGGGATTCTTGCACGACATCGGCAAGGCTTTGGGGCCGGAATGGGAAGGGCCGCACGCGATCACGGGGATGGAATATTTGCGCGGCATGGATGAGAAGGAGACGGTGCTGCACGCGGTGGGGGCCCATCACCATGAGATCGAGCCTTCATCTCCGGAGGCCACGCTCGTCATCGTCGCGGACACAATCTCGGCGGCGCGGCCGGGTGCGAGGCGCGAGAATTTGGAGAACTACATCAAGCGCCTTACCGCGTTGGAGGGGTTGGCGAACAGCTTCCCCGGTGTGGAGCGGTCGTATGCGGTGCAAGCGGGGCGGGAGATACGATTGATCGTGAGACCGCAAGAAATCGACGACCTTGCCGCGACGCGGCTGGCCAACGATGTGGCGAAGCGCATTGAGAATGAGCTGGAGTATCCGGGGCAGATCAAGGTGACGGTCATCCGCGAGACGCGCGTGCAGCAGGTGGCGAAGTGAGACCGGCCTTCAGTATTGTCATCCTGGAACGGTGCGAGGCACGAGCGCGAGTGAAAGGACCTGACCCGGGTCCCGCTTACTTGTTCGCAGGGCGTGCCTACCGGCAGATCCTTCCAGTTCGCAAGCTCACTTCCAGGATGACAAATTATGGGTTGTCATTCCGAGCGCAGCCGAGGAATCGAACTGCGGATCACTCTATAAGTCAACCGCTATCTCGATCCCTCGGCTTCGCTCGAGATGACAGCTATAAGTTAGCGGTCAAGGGCTCCTTGCAATCCGCTGCAGAGATCCTTCCCAAGCTCAGGGCGACAACTGTGACAACCGGGTGGCGACTGCTATGAACCTCGTTCTTGGCGTGTCCGGGAGCGTCGCCGCGTATCGGGCGGCTGATCTGGCTCGTGAGCTGATGCGGCAGGGATTTACAGTTCGGGTGTGCCTCACCGACGCCGCGCAGAACTTCGTTACGCCGGCACTCTTTGCAGTTCTCACGGGGCAGCCGTGCCTTGTGGACACGTTCGAAGAGCCGGAGACGGGGCGCATGGCGCATATCGACTGGGCGCGGAAGGCCGATTTGATTCTCATCGCTCCCGCGACCGCGAATACGATCGCCAAGATCGCGCAGGGCATCGGCGACGACATGCTATCCACGATTTGCCTGGCGAGCGAGGCGCCTCTTGTGGTCGCGCCGGCGATGAACCCGCACATGTACGCGAGCGACGCCGCTCAGGAGGCTTTGCAGAAGTTGAAATCACGGGCGGCTCTTGTTGTCGAGCCAGCCGAGGGCGACGTGGCCTGCGGCGAGCAGGGGCAGGGGAAGCTGGCGTCGGTTGCCCATATTGTGGAGGCGGTTCTTACCGTTCAGAAGCGGTCCAAGAAGCTTGAGGGCAAGACGGTTTTGATCACGAGCGGACCCACCCAAGAGGCGATCGACGATGTGCGATTCCTTAGCAATCGATCGAGTGGGAAGATGGGTGCCGCGCTGGCGCGGGCGGCGCTGCTGATGGGGGCTTCGCGGGTGGTTGTGGTCAGCGGACCAACCGCGGTTGCCTATCCGCTCGGTGCTGAGGTCTTGCGGGTGACGAGCGCCGAGCAGATGCTGAAGTGCGCTCTGCCGCTTGCTTCCGCCGCGGATTTGATTGTGGGGGCGGCGGCGGTTGCTGACAATCGCCCGGCGCATCGGGAGGACGGCAAGCTACGCCGGTCGGCGGAGCCTCTTTCGCTCAAACTGGTGCCGAATCCCGACGTGATCGCCGAGCTTGCGAAGGTGGCCAAGGGGCTTGTGATCGGATTCGCGGCCGAGCCATCGGCTGATCTTGCCGCAGCGCGGGAGAAGGTCGTAAAGAAGGGGCTTCACGCGATCGCGGTGAACGATGTAAGCCGGGACGGGATTGGCTTCGACGCGGAAGAGAACGAGTTGACGTTGATCCGAAAGGACGGGACTACGGCCTCGAGCGGGCGGCAAAGCAAGCTGGCCTGCGCACTTTGGCTTCTATCTCATCTCCCATAACGAGCTGGGTCAAAGAAAGTCTGAGCCGCTACCAGAAACGCCGGCACAAGTAGAACAGAGGCGCGAAGCGCCTGAGGGGCAAGGCGTGCCTTGCCCGCGATCGGTCATCCTGAGCGAAGGAGGCGAGCCGTGCGAGTGCTCGCAGTCGAACGATCGCCGTTTATTGCGCCTTGTTGCGGCGGTCCTTCGACTCACCCGCGGGGAGCGCCCTCGCTCAGGATGACGGTGTTACCCCCCCCGCGGGTTCGTGCCCTGTCAGCTATAATCGAACCATGACTCAGCGGCTTCCGGAGTGGCTCACCATCCGACTCCCGCGCCCCGACACGATCAAAGAAGTCGAGGGCATGATGCGGGCGAAAAGTCTGCACACCGTCTGTGAATCCGCCCGATGCCCCAACCTCCCCGAGTGCTGGAGCAAGAAGACCGCGACCTTCATGATCCTGGGCGAGACGTGTACCCGCAGCTGCGGCTTCTGCGCCATCAAAGTCGGCCGCGGCGAGCAGGTCAACGCCGATGAGCCCGCCGATCTGGCGCGAGTCGCCAACGACCTAGGTCTCAAACATGTCGTCGTCACTAGTGTCGCCCGCGACGATCTCAAGGATGAAGGCGCGAACCAGTTTGCCCGCACCATCGAAGAGTTGCGCAAAGCGAATCCTCTGCAGATCGTCGAAGTCCTCACCCCTGACTTCAAAGCCAAGCGCGACTTGATCGAGATCGTGGTAAAAGCCCGGCCCGACATTTTCAACCACAACATCGAGACCGTCAAGCGCCTCTCCCCCATCGTCCGCCCGCAGGCTAGATACGAGCGCACACTTCAGGTCCTGAAGACCGTGAAGGAGCTCGATCCGACCATCTACACTAAATCGGGCATCATGCTCGGCCTCGGGGAAACCAACGACGAAGTCCTGGAAACTCTTCGCGACCTACGCGCCGTCGGCGTCGACGCGGTCACCATTGGCCAATACTTACGCCCAACGATGAAGCATCTTCCAGTCAACGAGTTCGTCCACCCGAACCGGTTCAAGGAGTACGAGAAGATCGGCGAAGACCTCGGATTCGCCTTCGTAGCCAGCGGCCCCTTCATCCGAAGCTCCTACAACGCGATCGAGTTCAGCAAGAAGGTCATGGCCGAGCGGCTCGATCAAATGGATGCCCACTCCGTAGCCGCCCAGTAGCCGCCGGTCTTTAGCCGGCGTCGCATGCCACCACATCACCAGGAAACGCTGCATACCGCAGCGTCGTCTGCTTTACTGTACGTAAGCTGTGGAAAACAGCATAGGGGAGCAAGAATCAAGACCTGGTCGTGGTTGGTCAGATTCATAACGGTGCTTGCCCCGATCGCGATCCTCGCGGTCTGGGGAGCCTCGTATGCGTGGTCGTGCGTCCTCGCCCTCTCCGCCCCCGGCGCCCCGCTCATCTTCAAGTACAAATCCCCAAGCGGCATCCTGACCCTCAGAGCCGACTCCTACGTTCTCGATTGGGACCACGGCTCGGTGCGGCTGGAACGCCCCCGCGTGTACGATCCGAGGGGCGCCGAGATCGCCCGCGTCGAAAACGTCTTCGCGACCGGCATTCAGCTCCCGATAAACGCGATCGTCGTGCGAGCGCGTGACGCCCAGATCAAGCTCAGACGCCTCGCCTCCGGCCGCTTCGAGTTCCAGGACTACCTCCCCGAGCGGGCCGGCCCCCCGACGCCGATTCCCTATGCCGTCTCGCTCAACGCCGCCCGCGTGCAGTTCGTCGACGAGTCGGGCCGCAAGCTATTCACCCAGCGCGCCCTCGCCCGCGATATCGACGTCCGCGGCGTCGGCGACAACTGGATCGCCTCCGGCCTCGTCGAGATCGATCACATAGGTAGCGGCCGCGCGGAAATCCAGAACATGCCCGAACAAGGCATTCTCATCCGCGGCATGACCGCCGGACTCGATCTCGCCCCAGTGCTCGATCACCTGAAAGAGATCCCCGAGGGCCGCAAGCTCGCCTGGCTGCAGGACATTCACTCGACCACTTTCCGCGCCACCGGCCCGGTCTCGTTTTTCATTCCGCATAACAAGAGCTTCCAATTTGAAACGCGGCTGCAGGCAACCGCAACCGGCTTCAGCTACCGCGAATACCGAGCCGATTCCGGCGCCTTCGACGGCGTCGTCAGCGCCACCGGAGCGGAAGGGCACCTCGAAGCCCGCGACGGCGCAACCTCCGCCAGCCTTCTTGGCAGCATCTCGTGGGACAAAACCGTCAATCTCGGCGGCAAGCTCTTCGTCACCGCGCCGAGCCGCAGCGCGATGCCTGCCTGGTCCAGAAACTTCGTGCCATCCCAGGTCGGCTTCAGCAATGCGCGAATGGACGGCTGGCTCTCGTACCGCCAGGGAACCGGCGTCGAGTTGCAGAGCCTCATCACAGCTTCCAGCGCCACCGCGTTCGGGCAAACCGTGGCCGCGCCAAATCTGAATCTCTTTGCCACATCCAAACGCGTCCGCCTAGCCATAAACAGCGGCAGTTGGACGGGCACGCCGGTGAATGGAGCTTTCGACATCGACGTCCTAGCCCATACCGTCTCCGGCGCGGCCAACGCGGCTTCCGTCAACCTCGCGTCGCTCGCCCGCCGCTTCGACGCCCCCGGCTTGAACGGAAAGGCTTCGGTCAGCGCCCTAATCAGCGGATCAACAGCAAATCCGGTGGTACTGCTGCAGGCCAACGGCACCGGTTCATATCCGGTGCAGGGCAAGCCAATGCAAGGGAGCTTTGAGCTTGCCGGGCGCTATGCCAACCAGATTTTGAACGTTGACCGCGCGAGCGTCGGCAACCCGGGAAGCGGAAGCGCCCGCGCCATCGGCATTATTGATCTCAAATCGAACCGCATCCACCTGAACGTCGAGGCGAACGGCGTTCAGCTCGAAAAGCTGCGCAAGAACATCGCCGGCTCTCTAACGGCATCGGGCATTCTGGACGGAACCCTGAGGGACCCTCGATTTAGCGGCAAGGCCATCGTTCTGGGCGGCGAAATCGCGGGCCAGCAAATCCCTTTTACCTCCGCTCTCATCCTCGCCGACAGGCGTCGCCTCGTGGCGACGGAGCTGCACGCGGTACGGGGCGCGGGCGACGCGACCGGCGAAGTGGCGCTGAACTGGAAGACCCGCAGGCTCAGCGGAACGCTCAAGGCCGATAGCCTCCTGCTCAACGAGTTCTTCGGCGATCAGGCAATCGGCGCCGTGACGGTGCCGAAGCTCACCCTGAGCGGCACCCTCGATGATCCCCGCGCTGCCGGCACGGCGTATGGCACTGACCTCGTGCTCGGAGGCGTGAGCGTGGACCGCGCCGAGCTTATCTCCACCCTTCGCGGCACCGTGGCGACCGTGCAGTCGCTGAACGCCCAAGTCGGCGGTGGAACGGTAAGCGCGACCGGCAAGTACGACTATTCCAAAAAGGCGGGAACCTTCAGCTTCACCGGCGACAACCTTTCGATCGAGCGGGTGACCCCTCCCGGCCAGGGTTTTGCGAACATTACGGGCCTGGCGGGCGGTAAAGGCACCGCAAACATCCTGCCAGGCGGCAAGATCACGGTGAGCGGCGACGGATCGCTTGGCGATGTATTCCTCAATCAAACCGAGTTCGGCAGTGGCAAGTGGAATCTCGCCTACGATGGGGCCAACATCACCGGCGGCGCTTCGATCGGAAAGCTCGACCGGTTCTTCATCCTCGACTCCCTCGCCTATAACATTTCAGACAAGAACATTGCGGCGCAGCTTTCTATCCTGAACGGGTCGATCCAAGACTTGTACACCGCCGCCAAACCGTTCTTCCCGCAGCTCAGCGTGCAGGCCGCAGACTTCCTGGATACCACGAAGGGTGATCTCGACACCACCGTCGCCTTCAACGGCCGCATCAACGATCCTGGATTCGATGTCACGCTTCTCGAAGCGCGCAACCTTGAGACGAAGTCGCGAAAGCTCGGCACCCTCAAAGCCGCCCTTAGCAAGTCGGGCCCCCTATGGACCGTTAGCACCTTTGACTGGTCCGGCGAACAGGGGACGCTGAAGCTCAATTCTGCTCAGGTCAACACCCAAGGGGACCTATTCGTCGACGCCGAGCTGAACAACTTCGACCTCAACTACCTCTCGCTCATCGATCCCACGCTCGGCAACCTTCAGGGCCGCGCCCAATTGTCGCTGCTCGCCAAGGGACCTTCGCAGAGTCCGCTCATCCACGGCACCATCCGCTCGATCAGCGAAAAGGGCGTCGAGTTCTCGGGGAGCGCCGGGTTCAATATCAACCTTGACTCCGTCGACATCACGCAAGCGCAGTACCTGACCGGCGGCGACTACACCGGCGGCGTCACCGCTCGCGGAACCTTCAGCTACAACGGCTTCAACGGCGAAATTACCGCTCGCCTGCCCCTCAACTATCCCCTCGAGATTCCTGACGGCCCAGCGATCACGGCGACTCTTTCGATGCCTGATGTCGACCTGAAAGACGTCGCAGCTTACGCCAGCTTTTTGGATCAAAAACGCTCGGAAGGCAAGCTGAGCGGCAGCGTGTCGATCATCGGCCCGCGAAGCAATCTTGCCCTCCGGGGAACCATGCTCGGCACCTTCGCCAGCCTCGCCACCCCCGGCTATCAGACGACCCTGAATGCGGCGGTCGCCAAGATCGATCTTCAAGACAAAAGCATCATCCTGCACATGAATGCCACGGGTTCGAGCGGTGGCGACCTCGTTGCCGATCTCACGGGCACGCTGCCCGATCTCGGCGGAGCAATCGACCAGATTACGCGCGGAGACATCGAAACCTTCGTGCACAACCCGGTTCACGGAAAGATCGCAGCAACGGGATTCAAGCTTAACGAGGCGCTGAAAGTTCTCGGCACCTACCGTGCGACGCTGGATGCGGACATCGACGTCACCGGCCCTGCCGCCGAGCCGCTCCTCGCCGGCAAGGGCATCATGATCAGCGACACCAACATCCTGCTGCCCGCCGCCTTCGCCGGCACCGGCCCCACGGTAGACATGCTCTTCAATCCCCACTTCGATCTTCCCATCGAGTTGGCAGGCATCTCGCGCTTCCGCACCGGCCTTGCCGACGTCGCCATGAGTGGCGGGGCGCGTCTGACCGGCTCCCTCGCGATGCCCGATTTTGCGGGGACACTCTATGTCGAAGGCGGCAATCTGCGGCTAGGTGCCGCAAAGATCACCCTCGAACCCGGCGGCACCGTGCGCCCCGCCTATCACGTGGACAGCTCCGGCAACACCACGGCCTCGATGGGCGTGAACATTGACGGGCGCGGCGCGGTGACGGCGGCCCGATACGGCGGCGCCGCCCAGCGTTACGACATTAACTTAGCCGTCTCCGGCGATCTCCTGAAAGAAGGCGGTCTCAATCTTCGCGCCACCAGCGATCCGCCCGACCTCACTCAGGACGAGATTCTCGCCCTGCTCGGCCAGACCGACGTTTTGCAGTCCATTGGAAGCGGCACCGGCCGAAACGATGCCCAGAAGCGCTTGCGTGACGCGCTTACCAGCTTCGCCGTCCCCACACTGACCGATCCGATTACCTCGAAGATTGCCCAAGGCCTCGGGCTCGAGTATCTGAACATCGAATACAACCAATTCGAGCAGGCTTCGGTTGCCTTCGCCAAGAGCCTCGGCAAGGGCCTGACCTTGCAGGGCCGACGGCAGCTTTCAACTACCGTCGGCAACCGCCGTCCCAATTACGAAATAAAGCTCAACTATCGAGTGCCAAGCAGGAACCGTCTGCTCAGCCGGTTGGTATTCAGTATCGGTCTCGACCAGGATCGCCCATATAAAGTTGGCTTGGAATACGGATTCCGCTTCTGAAACGCATCAGCTGTTCGTCCTTCTAATCGGTAAGGCCGAAGGAAAGGCCTCTGGCGGGCCGTGCTCGCAGGTAAAGTGCCGTAGATTCGCGGCATTCTTGCTGGGCAAAGCGTCTGGTCGCGACCTGTTTGGAGGATTATTTGACAGCACGGATTGGGACGATTACGCTCTTTTTGCTTTGGGCAGTTGCCGCACTTGCGCAGGGCACCGGCGTGATCCGAAAGATCGACGTCCAAGGCAACAAGGAAGTCAGCACGCAGGCGATCCTCGCCGCGATGCGCACCAAACCCGGACAGGCTTACCTTCAGGCCAACCTCGATGCGGATCAGAAGGCGCTGGAAGACCTCGGCTATTTTCAAAGCGTAGACGTTCGCGCCAAGGCCGCCGAAGGCGACACCTGGGATGTTATCGTGCAGGTGCTCGAGTGGCCCGTGGTGAAAGAGCTTCGGATAATCGGCAACACCGTGGTCCCCACCGCTGAGCTCCAGAAATTGATTTCGGTTCAGCCTGGAAAGATTTTCAACCTCCGCGACGCAGTTGCCAGTTCCAAGCGCATTGAAGAGGCCTACTCCAAGAAAGGGTTCTTCGGCGGCGTTGAAGAATTCGCCCCCCTGCGCGAATCGCCCAACACGGTCAATGTCTCGATCCGCGAGATGATGATCAACTCCGTCTCGGTTCAAGGCAACGCACACACCAAGACCAAGGTGCTCAAGAAGCTCATTAAGTCGCGAGCGGGCCAGGCCTACAACCGAAACCGTTGGGAATTGGATCTTCGCCGCATCTACGGCACCCAGTGGTTTGAAAACGTCAAGAGCAGTGAAGATCAGCCTGACCCGTTCAAAGTCAACCTCGTTGCCGACGTCAAGGAAACCAGAACCGGACAGTTCAATGTGGGCGTGCAGATCGACCCGCGCAGCAGCTTCGCCGGCGTCGTCAAGCTATCCGATAGCAACTTTCGAGGAACGGGCCAGGCGGTCGGAATCGACATCTTGCAAGGCACGAAGGGCTCTGGCGCGAGTCTTACCCTTGACTACGCGAATCCGTTCATCGACAATCACAGCACAACCTTGACGACCTCGGTGTATAGCCGCGTTCTTTACCGGTTCGCAGGCAACATCTTCGGCGGCAACAGCACGCCGACCAACAACAACTTCTACACCGAACGCCGAACCGGCGGCGCAATCGGCCTTTCGCGCCCCGTCAACGATTACAGCGCGGTAGGCATCTCAACTCGTTTTGAGCAGATCATCACCAGCAATCTGAATACGACCAATCAGGCCGGCTTCATTCAGCAAGATGGCACAGTCATGGTGGGCACCTTGGGCTATACAACCAATCACCGCGACGTCGACATCGATCCATCGCGCGGGCATTGGTTCCGAGTTCAGCTCGAACCCGGCTTTAGCGACATTAACCGGATCGGCGGCAGCGCCCCCGACCCGAGCATCCTCGGCGGGCACGGATTTGTGAAGCTCAACGCCGACTTTAGGAAATATTTCACGCGCCAGCCTCCACGCGGACGCGAACTCGATGCTCCGCGGCGCGTCGTCGCTTTTCGCGCCTACGCCGGAATGATCCGTGGTAAGACGCCATTCTTCGAGCAGTTCTTCGCGGGCGGATCGGACACCGTGCGCGGTTACCAAGAGGATCGATTCTGGGGCAACAACACGCTGCTCCTCAACCTGGAATACCGCCACCCGATTCAGAAGGCGTTCAGCGTGATCGCCTTCGTCGATTACGGTGGCGCATGGGGCGGGTACGGCTCGGTCAACACTTTCACCCAGTCAAGTCGCATCAAGTTGCACCTCGGCTACGGAGTCGGACTTAGCTTCCGGACCCCTCTCGGCCCGCTGCGCTTTGATCTCGGATTTGACGAAAACGGCAAGAGCAGGACGCACTTCCTCATTGGGACGTCGTTCTAAAGATAGGAATAACAGATGAAGCTTAGATATTCAGGATGGATTGTGGCGATATCGCTGCTTGGGGTTGTGGCCGCCACCGGCTTTCAGGTAACCCCGACCAAGATCGGCGTCGTCGACATGTCGGCGGTGTTTGCCAAGAGTAAGTTCGCGCAGGAACAGACGAAGACGCTCCAAGACGTCGGCAGCTCGCGCAAGGCGATGCTCGACTTCTTGGACACATATCGTACGTTCAAGCCGGAAGACGCCACCCGTTTCCACGATCTCAGCATCAAGGCGCAAGTCTCGTCCGCAGAGAAGGCCGAGATTGAGAAGATCAAGAACGATGTGATGGCATCCGACAAGCGGCTTAAGGATCTCCAAACCAAGACGACACTCACGCCGGCGGAAAGCACCGAACTCAGCGAGTTGAGCCGGCGCATCCAGTCGACGACCGATGCGGGCGGCCGCTGGAGCAACGATGCCAGCCAAGAGATTCAGACTCTCCAGGAGAAGCTCCGGGCCGATACCCTCGTCAAGGTGCGAGAGGCGGTGAAGCAGGTTGGTAAAGATCAAGGCTACACCGTGATCTTCATCAACGAGCTTGCTCCCTACGCCGCGAATGATGTGACCGACGCCGCCCTCAAGGCGATGGACAAGAAATGATGAGCATCGAACGACTCGGATGGGTTCTTGCCGCTGCAGTAGCGGGCGTGATGCTTGCCTCCGGATTCCAAGGCTCGATCGACAAGGTCGCCAGCGTGGATTTGAGTAACTTGGTCGCCAATAGCGACCGGGGGAAGGCGAACCAAGCCGACTTTGACAAGATGAAATCTAACCGGGAAACACTCCTGAAGTTCATTGACGAGACGCGCGTGCTCACCGTCCAGCAAGCGAACGATCTGCGCACGATCTGGACCAAAGAGACCCCGACAACTGCCGACACTCAAACCATGGAGCGCATGAAGGCCGACATCGTGGCGATGGGCAAGCGGAACCAGGAGCTAAGCGGCAAGGCGAACCTTTCGCCGGAAGAGCGCACGCTTCTTCAGGAATATGCAAGCCGAAGCGCCGCTATGGAGCAGCTCACCGCGAGCTGGCTCGAAGAGTTTCGACAGGAAGTGCAGCAGTGGGCTCAGGGCAAGCAAGTCGATACCAACAATCGAGCTAAGGCCGCGTCTCAGGAAGTCGCCAAGGCTCAGGGCTTCACGCTCGTCTTCGATACCAGCGTTGCCGTCTACGCGGCGAACGATCTGACCGCCGATGCACTCAAAGCAATGAATGCGAAGAAGTAGCCCCCTCGCAATCCTCGCTCTCCTGATCTCGGGCTGCGCCTCCACGCAGCCCGCGCTCGTTTATGTGGATGTCGATACCGTCATCGGGCGCGAACACGCGGCGGACCTTAGAGTTCCGAAGGCGCCCTCTCCCCCCTCGCCGCTGGCCCCGGCCGTCGTCACGCAAAAAGGGCTCGCCGCCACCACCGTCACCGACCGAACCATCCAGCGGCTGCAGGCGGCTAAGAAATTCATTCAGCAAAACCGGGACGAGTCCATCCAGTCGCTGGGACGGATGCTGCGGCGTGTGTACCTGGCGCGCGCGGACGATGAGATCACGCGCCAACAGAAGGCTTCTCAGCCCGCGCGAGATGATATCTATTCCGCCGCGTTCGACAAGGTCCGCGACCTCTTTGTCGCCTACGGTCTTGAGCGGGGGCCTCCCCTCGCCCAGCTCAACATCCTCGCCGATGGCACGAGTCTGAAACCCCTAGCCATCCCAATCGATGCGACCACGACGCGGCGCTCAAGAATGGAAGAGTCTAATCGCCTGCGTAAGCAGATTCGCGACCTCGACGCCCGCTACGATGCCCAGGCACAAGTGCTCATGCAGCAAGCCCAGCAAGAGATCGACGCCGAGCTAACCCGCCTGCAGGCGCTTGCCGGCAAGCAGCGATTGGAAGCCGAAAACCTTGCCTATCAAGAAGCTGCCAAGACCGTAACCAAGCGTCAAAGCAACCTCGATGTCGAATTGCAGCACATGGTGCCGACCCAGTTGCCGGCAATGGCCGGCCACACCGTCGCCGTTCCCGGCACCACCTCCCTCCCTGCACCCCCGCAACGCACGGATCGTCCGATTTTCGGTAGCCTGGAAGAACGCCGCCGCCTGATCGAGAGAGAAATCGACATCTGGATCAAAACGACCGGCAGGAGACGGTCCGCGGGCTCAGCAGGCGCGGAAAATGGGACGGATCTCTTTCTGCAATGGAGAAACGCGCACAAAGTTGGACTCTAGGCAAGCTCGCCGAACTGCTGCGCGCGGAGTTGCACGGCCCTGAGGACATGCGCATCGACGGGCCAGCCCCCGCCGATTCGGACGACCCCGTCGGCATCGCGTTTTGCGAGAGCGACGAGTACCAGGCCGCCGCCGAAACCTGCGGAGTCGGCGCCCTCATTCTCGGCAACGGAAAGGCCAGTTTCAAACCTCACCTCAACGTTGAGTCGCCTCGCATCGCCTTCGGCATGTTGCTGGCGCTCTGCTCGCGCCCCCTCCCGATAAACGCGGGAATCCACCCTGCCGCGCAAGTCAACCCGGAGGCCGAAGTCAATCCGTCCGCGTGCATCGGCCCCAACGTGGTGATCGAAGCAGGCGCGTCGGTCGGGCCCGGCGCGCGCATCTATGCCAACACGTACGTGGGTGAGAATTGCACGGTCGGCGAAAACGCCATCCTCTATCCCAATGTCACCCTCTATCAGAACGTCGACGTCGGAGCCCGCGCGATCATCCACAGCAGCGCCGTGATCGGCGCCGACGGCTTTGGCTTCGTGTGGGATGGCAAGCGGCGGGTCAAGGTGCCTCAGGTCGGCCGCGTTGTCATCGGCGAAGATGCCGAGATCGGCGCTGCGACAACCATCGACCGGGCGACCGCCGGGGCTACGGTGATCGGACGCGGCACCAAGATCGACAATCTTGTCCAGATCGGCCATAACTGCCGAGTCGGCGTCGACGGCGTAATTGTCAGCCAGAGCGGCATCAGCGGTAGTTGCATAATCGGTGACCGCGTTATGATGGCGGGCCAATGCGGGATCAGCGACCACGCCCGGATTGGGGACGATATCACGCTTGGGGGTCGGACCGCGACGTCGCAGGACATCGACGAGCCCGGCGTCTACTTAGGGGTGCCGGCGAGACCGGTGAAAGAGGCGCTGCGCAGCCTCATGCTCCAGCCCAAGCTGCCCGAGATTTACTCGCGCCTTCGCCAGCTCGAAAAGCGCCTCGCCGAGTTGGAGAAAGGCGACGAGTGACCTACACCCGCAAGACCGTCGCGCAGGACGTGAAGCTCGCCGGGCTAGGCCTGCATTCCGGCGTCCCTGTAGAGGTCACCATTCGCCCCGGCTCGGAGGGCATCGCCTTTCGCCTCGGCGCAACCCGCTGGCAGGCGATCCCCGAAAACGTTTCCGACACAACCCGCTGCACTCGGCTGGGCGACATCTCGACGATCGAGCACCTGATGAGCGCCTTCTGCGGCCTCGAAGTCACCGACGCCGAAGTCGAGCTCTCCGCCGCCGAATTGCCCGCGCTAGATGGAAGTTCGACGCCGTATTCGCAAGCCCTGATGGCGGCGGGGTTCGAGACCCGGGGGCAGGCTGAGATCGGCCAGCCGTTCAGCCGAGTCTTCCTTCAAGACCTGCCGGTGAAGATCGCCATCAGCAAGGGCGAAGGCCAGTGGCGCTACGAGTTCCGCCTCGATGACCACTTCCCCGGCGAGCAGGATTACGATTGCCCCGACGTCGTCGCCAGCTATGCAACTCAGATTGCCCCGGCGCGCACCTTCGCCCTTGCCGAAGAAGTCCCGGCCGTGCTCCAAGCTGGCCTTGCCAAGGGGCTGGACATCGAGAAGGCGCTCATCATTGGCATGGAGGGCTACAAGAACGAGCCACGATTCCCTGACGAGCCGGCGCGGCACAAGTTGCTCGACCTCATGGGCGATCTCTACCTCGCCGGCGTGCCCGCCCGGCTCCTCAATGTGGTGGCGGAGCGGTCCGGCCACCGCACGAACGTCGAAGCCGCGCGGATGCTGCACGAGGCGGTGACCCATGTCACTTGAAATGAAGCCCGAAGGTCAGACTTGCCAAGCGCCCATGATCCATGAGGCAGAACCATTCATTTGCTCCTACGAATGCACCTACAGGGCAGCCGCGCGCCCGATCCGTCGGCTTCGCTCGGGATGACAATTGTGCGCCGTCAGCCCTGACAATTCTCAATGGCGGGGAACATTCCTGTCCCCGACTGGACCGCAGGTCCAACCAAGTGCTCCGGCTCCGCCGGGGACGGGGGCAGGAATGCCCCCGCCACCGCACCTATTTTCCGGCAGCGCGGATGGAGTAGACCTCCAGGTTGTCATCGACACCCGTCGACAGCATGAACCGGCCATCGGCCGTGAACGCCAGGGGAGCCCCAACGGCGCCCTGATCAGGCAAATCGGCGACCTTCTGGAAGTTCGTCGTGTCCCAAACCTTCACCGTGCGATCGGAAGAGGATGTCGCCATCCAGCGCCCACCCGGCGAGAACTCGGCCCGCACGACCCAGTCGGCATGTCCCCGGAATGTGCCAAGACGCTTGAACGTCTTCGTATCCCAGAGCACGGCGCTGCTGTCGTTGGCGGCGGTCACCGCGCGGGTCCCAGCCGGATTCCAATCGTCGTCGAGCACGCCGTGCGGCTGGCCTCCGAGGTTGGTAAACGTGAGGAAGTTCATGACGTGCGCTCCGGCACCGGTGACCCGGTAGATGCGCGCGCCGCCTGCTAGCGTGCCCGCGAGTAGAGCGTCCGTCTTGGGATTAAACTTCGCGCTGTATAGGTTTGCGCCTTTGCCGAGAATCTCGGCGACCTTCTTGCCGCTGGAGACGTTCCAGACGTTGACCACATCATCCTTGCCGGTCGACGCGAGCATGGTGCGTGAGCTATTGAAGCTCAAGTTCTGAATCCCGCGGATATGGCCGATGATCGTCTTCATCCGCTCGCCGGTTAGTGCGTTCCAGATGATGATCCGGGCGGATTCGTCGCCGGTGGCGATGAAGGTGCCGTCATGGCTCCATGCGATCGCGTAGGGCGGCTGCGGATGGCCCTTCAAGACCCGAAGCGTCTGTCGAGTTGCCGCATCGATGATGCGCACCTCGTTGTTCTCCAAGGCGACCGCCACGCGCGAGCCGCTGGGGGCTGCCGCGTAGGCGAGCGGGTGGATTCCCTCGAGCTTCTTGATGAGTGAAACCGAAATCGGCGCGAGCGGCTTATGGCCGAGCATCGCGGCTGCAATTGCTAGGGTTATCAAGTGAGTGTTCCTCCATGAACCATAGTGGTAATTACCTTAACCTGTGGCCCTCAACGGTATATGACGCCTTTGGGAGGGCTGGGGTTGTGCAAGAATCCGCTTCAGAGGCATGGAAGGCTCGCAACATCTGCTCGTTCAGAACTGGACGATCGACTATGGCAACGGCCAAGTTGAACCTGTTTCGGTCCCTCATGCATGGCGTCAGGACGTGCCGGTCGACTTCGAAGGGCCGGTCATTTACAGGGCCGAACTGGAGATTCCGCGCAAGTCGGCGGCGCTGCGGTTTCATGGCGTCAGCTATCGGGCCGAGGTTCTGATCGACGGCAATCTCGTCGCCGCGCATGAGGGCATTTGGGATGCGTTCGATGTGCCGCTCGATGCCTATCTCGGCAAGCGAGTCAGTCTCGAGGTTCGGGTTACAAAGAATGGCGGCGGGAGCTTCCCCGTGCGGGATGTGGCGAGCGGCTTTCTGCCCTACGTCTTCCACACCTTCGGCGGGATTTTCCGCGAAGTAGAGCTTGTGGAGGCTCCGCCTTTGGGCGCTGTGCCGGTTAGTCGTGTTGCGGTGGACGGCTCGCGCATCTTCATCGATGGCAAGCCTTTCTATATGCGCGGGCTGCTGCATTGGGGCTGGTATCCGGAACTGGGGCATCCGAATCCGCCCGAGGAAACAATCCGGGCCGAGGTGCAGACGGCGAAGGCGCTGGGCTTCAATCTGATCAAGTTCTGCCTCTGGGTTCCGCCGCACCGGTATCTACAGATTCTCCGCGGAGAAGGAATGGAGGCGTGGATGGAGCTTCCGCTTTGGAATCCCAATCCGGAGCGGCTGCCGCAAATCCGCGAAGAGCTGGATCGGATCGTGCGGCAATATCGCGGGCACGACAATATCGTCTGCTGGACAATCGGCTGCGAGCTCGGCGCGTGCGCGCCGGCTGAAGTGCGCAAGCACTTGGTGCAGATGGTGAAGAACCTGACCGGATGTCCGCTGGTGCGGGACGATTCGGGCGGGGCTGAGATGTATGGCGGCGACCTTCGCGAGTTTGGCGACTTCGACGACTTCCATCCTTACTGCGATCTGCCCTTCTATCCGCCGGTGCTCGATTCGTTGGCCCCGGGCCCTCGCATTCGTCGGCCCGTGCTGCTGGGCGAGTTCAATGATGTCGACGCGCATCGCGATCTGGCGCGGCTGGCGGACGATATGCCGTTTTGGGGCAGCAACCTGAGCGAGCTGAACGCGCAGGGCGTGCGGTGGCAGTGCGACCTGCCGCGCGTGCTGGGCAGCAGCCGGTTCGCCGACGAGCCACGCAAGCATGGACATACGGAGCTGATGGAAAGCTCCCGACGCAAGGCGCTGTTCATCCGCAAGCTCGTGTGCGAGCAGGTCCGGGCTCGCGAGGCGTTCGGCGGCTACGTGGTCACCGGCATGCGCGATACGCCGATCAGCTCGGCGGGAATGTTTGACGACTGGGGCGACATGCGGTTCTCGGCTGACGAGTGCGCGGCTTGGAACGCGCCGGAGGTGCTGTTCCTTATCCCGATTCGGCGTCCGCCGTGGGTGAACGGCGGGAACCGGGCCGGGTGGGCCGATCTGTTTAACTACTTCGCCGGGCAAGTTGTATTTCGCGTTGGCTTGGCGAGCGAGGCGGGCGTCTCGGGCGGGCTGCCTTGGGCCATTCGCGACGAAGGCGGGGCCGTGGTCGCCGAGGGCGCGGAACCCTCGGTTCTGGGCTCAGAACCTCATCAGGTCGCCGAGATTGTATGGCAGGGCGAGCCGGGGTCTTATGTGCTCGAGTGCGAGCTTGGCGCCATTCGCAATGCGTGGCCGTTCAATGTCGTCGCCCCCTACGAGAAGGGCGAGTTTGCCTCGTGCAGCCTCACCGATCCGGGCGGGCTGTTCGAGGGCGTGGTGTGCTCGGGCGAGGGGCATCACATCGCGACCCGGCAGCCGGTCGGCTTGCCGCTGAACCATGGCGCGATCGTCTTCCTGACCGACGAGCATACGGCCCCGATGCCGTTCTGGCGCGAGGCGGCGTACCAGTTCGACCCCGACGCGTGCGGCCTCACGGAGCGGTGGGAGAAGCTGCTGGCGGTCTCGCCTGATCGGGCGATTGATCCCGCAATCCTCCCCGCCGATGCAACGATCATGATCAACCGGATCGACACCCGCACCTACGCAGAGCATCCCATCCTCTCGCGGGCCGGGAACACGATCTATACGACCTTGCGGCCGTTTGGCGGGCTCGGGATCCAGCCTCAGGGCGTGGCGCGGAACCCGGCGGGGACGGAGCTGCTCAGGCGCCTGCTACGAAGTTTTGGTGCGTAGGCGTATCTTGCCGCTGCGCAGCCCCCGCGGATTCGGTGATGTGGAACCAAATATCTTCAGGCGAGAGTTCGAGCACGCTCATCGGGATGAGGATCGGCGCGTCGAAGATGGTGTTTTGGAATCGCATGACCGCGCCCTTCACCTCTTCCTGGCTGTCCAGATAGGTACGCACCTCGTCGGGGCGCACGCAGAGGAACTGCATCCAGCTCGGGCCCCTCAGCCACACGCGCTCCATCTCGCGCCACTTGACGCGTCCGGCGCAGACCGGGGAGACGTTGTCGTAGAGGCCGATCTCGTCGATGATTAGGGCCGGCTCATCGTTGGTGCGACGCTTGAGCGCCCAATAGAGGATCCAGCCGAAGACGGCCATGCCGATGAGGCCGACGGGGAGGATGATGAGATGGCTCGCCCCGCCATAGCCGAGCGAAAGGGCGGCGATCCACATCCAAAACGCCGCCCCAACAGCAGCAAAAGCCGCCACCACCGCCAGCCCCTGCCGCTTCGGCTGGACCACGGTGCGATTCAGGATTTCAGGATCCACTCTCATCCCCTTCGTTTGACCTCTCCACTTTGGTGACGGTTCGGCATCCCCACTTGATAGTCCGGTACATCGAGAAGCGGGGCTTCCTCACCCTCGACTGGAGGGGCAAGGGAGGTGTGCAAAGCCACGGAGACGGCCTTGAATGCCTCAGCAGCCCCGCTACTGTTAAATCCCTAGCTTTGGCCAGAGGGCGTCGATCTTTTGCTTTACGTCCTCCGACATTTTGATGAGCTTGGGATAGGGGCGGGAGAAGCCGTTTTCTCCGGGGAGTTTGTGGGTGCAGTCGAAGCCGATCTTGCCTCCGAACCCCATCTCGATGCTCGCGTGGTCGAGTTGGTCGACGGGGCCTTTGCTTAAGAGGGTGTCGCGGCCCGGATCGGTGTTGGCTCCGATGCGGAACAGGACCTCGCCGAAATCCTGCACGTTGCAGTCTTCATCGAACACGAACACGAACTTGGTGAAGGCGAGGCCGCCGAGGCCCCATATCGCGTTCATCACCTTGTAAGCGTGGCCGGGATATTTCTTCTTGATCGAGACGAACGCGACGTTGTGGAAGCAGGCCTCGACGGGGAGGTTCATGTCGACGATCTCGGGCACGCTGAGACGGATCAGCGGCAGGAAGATGCGCTCCACCGCCTTGCCCATCCAGCCATCCTCCATGGGCGGGATGCCGACGATGGTGGCGGGATAGACGGCGCTCTTGCGCTGGGTGACGGCGGTGACGTGGAAGACGGGGAACTGATCGGCGAGGGAGTAGTAGCCGGTGTGATCCCCAAAGGGCCCCTCCAGCCGCCGCTCGGCGGGGTCGACATAGCCCTCCAGGATGATCTCGGCATCTGCGGGGACCATGAGATCGACAGTCTTGGCCTTGACCATCCGCACGCTCTCACGGCGCAGGAATCCCGCGAAGAGCATCTCATCGATGCCCGGCGGGAGGGGGGCGATGGCGGCGAAGGTGAGGGCGGGGTCTCCGCCGAGGGCCACGGCAATTTGGAATTTTGAATTTGGAATTTTGAATTTGGGATCTTGGAATTTGGACTCGCCTGGCGCTACTTGGGCGTTGTCTTCTTTCATTCCAAATTCCAAATTCGAAATTCCAAATTTCCCCTGCTCTTCCATGTGCCTCATCCCGGTCTTGTGCATTTGCCAGTGCATGCCGCAGGTGTTGCGGTCGTAGAGCTGGATTCGGTACATGCCGACGTTGCGCTTGCCGGTGGTTGGGTCGTGGGTGAAGACCAGGGGGAGGGTGATGAAGGGGCCGCCGTCTTCTGGCCAGCAGGTGAGGATGGGGAGCTTGGTGAGGTCCACCTCATCGCCCTGCATGACGATCTCCTGGCTCTGGGCATCCTTGACCTCTTTGGGGGGCGCGCCTTTGAGCTCTTTGAGGACTTCAAAGCCCTTTTTAATAGCGTCGATCTTGCCCTTGGGGATCTCGGGCTTGAGGAGGTGCTCGATGCGCTGGGCGTGCTCTTCGAAGTCCTCGACGCCGAGGGCGAGGGACATGCGGCGGCGGGTGCCCATGGTGTTTATTGCCACCGGGAAGGCGAAGGATTGCGCCTCGGCGGATCTCCCTCCCCCAGCCCCCTCCCTCAGAGACAAACCACTCTGAGGGAGGGGGCTCGCCCCGCCATGAATGCTTGGATGGCCCATTACTGCGCTGTTGGGGTCGGGGGTGGTTAGGCGGTGCGGGGGGCCTTGGACGCTTTCGAAGAGGAGGGCGGGGCCGCCGGCCTTCATGACGCGGTCGGCGATTTCGGTGATCTCGAGGTTGGGGGAGACGGGCTCGGTGATGCGCTTGAGCTCGCCCTTGCTCTCGAGAACTTCGAGGAAGTGCTGGAAATCGCGATAAGCCATGTGCGGCTAGAGTCTACGCTGTTGCGCAAGGAACCCGGGCTACTGCCATGTTGTCTCATCAAGTAGGACGCGCGATATAAAATCGCGATAACCAGCTCAGGAGAGAGGACTATGAATTTCAAGACAGGCATTACGAGTATTTGTATGTTGGCGGCGCTGGTGGGCAGCGCGATGGCGGCAATGACGGTGCCGAAGGGCACGGCGGTCAGCCTCGTGTTCGACCAGGCGGTCAGCTCGAAGACCGCGCATAGCGGCGACAAGATCATGCTGCACGTGGGCCAAGACGTGATGGTGAACGGGAAGACGATCATTAAAGCAGGCACGAAGGCTTCGGCGGTTGTGACCGAAGTGCACGGCCGCGGTCGATTCGGCAAGAACGGCCAGCTCAAGGTGTCGATCAACCCAATCATGGTGAACGGCGCGGCGGTGACGCTCCAGCCGCGGCAGAAGGGTGCGATGGTCGGCGGAACGCGCGGCGCGCAGACGGCGGCGGTCTCCGGCGCGGGGCTGATCGTGCTCGGTCCGATCGGACTGGGCGCAGGCTACTTTGTGGTCGGCAAGCAGGTGAACGTGAAGGTCGGCGATCCGCTCGAGACGGAAGTCTCGAAAGACGTTCGGGTTCGCTAGGTTCGCTTTTCGCGGGGCGGCGGCTTTTGGCCGCCGCCCTTTTTTTGCGTGGATTGTCATCCTGGAACTGCGCGAGGCACGAGCGCGAGTGAAAGGATCCGACACTGGAGCCGGGTGTTTGTGGGCAATGCGCGACTCCAGGTAGATCCTTTCAGTTCACCAGCTCACTTTTCAGGATGACAAATAAACTCGGTGGCGTTCGGACGGCTTGTTGCGTCGCATACTATTGCTATGGCCCGCGCGGTTGTTCCCGAAGCAGAAGCGCTCTTGGATCAGGAGATCAAGGTTCTCGATAAAGGCTTCGTGCGCCTTGTCGACTATATGGGCGGGGATGAGCGGATTGTGCAGTCGGCCCGCGTCAGCTATGCCGGCGGGACGAAGACGGTCCGCGAGGACAAGGGGCTCATCAACTATCTGATGCGCAACTGGCACACCAGCCCGTTCGAGCAGGTGCAGCTCACCTTTCATTGCAAAATGCCGATCTTCGTGGCGCGGCAGTGGGTGCGGCACCGGACGGCTCGGCTCAACGAGATATCGGGGCGCTACTCGATCATGCGGGACGAGTTTTATGTGCCTGATCAGAGTGAGGTCCGCTACCAGAGCGTGAGCAACAAGCAGGGGCGGAGCGATGAGGCGTTGACGCCCGATCAGGCGGCGGCGGTGATCCGGCTCTTCGAGGATGAGCAGCGCTCGATCTACTCGAACTATAACGATCTGCTCGAAAAGAACGTGGCGCGCGAACTGGCGCGGATGAACCTGCCGCTTTCGCTTTACACCGAGTGGTACTGGCAGATCGATCTGCACAACCTCTTTCACTTCCTGCGGCTCCGAATCGACCCGCATGCGCAATACGAGATTCGGGTGTATGGGGAGGCGATGGCGCAGTGCGCGAAGGCGGTGGCGCCGTTGGCTTATGGGGCGTTCGAGGAGCATGTGCTGGGCTCGATCTCGTTCAGTCGTGGGGAATGCGAGGCGCTTGCAGCGATGCTGGATGGGCGCGAGCCTGAGCTGACGGGCCGGGCGTTGACGACGTTTCAGGAGAAGCTGCTCCGGCTGAACTCGAAGGAGCCTCAGCCGGTGGTCGAGGAGCCGATGCCGGTCGCGTCGGGTTAGCTTGTAATCCGATGGTAACCACGGCGGACGCAGCGATCACTGCGGGACACGGCGATCAGACGCGGCGCGTTGTGGCCGACGTGGCGATCGATCCTCGCTCCGGCGGGAGCGAGGCGATGTATACGTATCTCGTCGGCGTTGGACTTGAGCCTGGCGACGCTTGCTTTGTCCCTCTCGGCAATCGCGAGACGCTGGGGTTCGTCACGCGGGTTTACGAGGCGGATTCGGACGATCTCGGGTTTCCGATTGAGGCGCTCAAGTCCGTTGGGGAGAAGGTGGACGATCTCTCGTTGCCGGGGCAGCTTATCGATCTCGCGCACTATGTCGCCGAAGAATATCTATGCCCGTTGCCGGTTGCGTTGTCCGCCTCGACCCCTCCGGGGATACGGGATCGGATCGTGCGGGCATGGACCCAGGCTCCCTCGGCGCCGGCTCGGAACGGTTCCGACGGAGCGGAACCCTCCATTATTAGCTTTGATTTGACCGCGGCGCAGAAGGAAGTGCTTCGCACGCTGCAGGATGCGGGTGGGACGCTCGCGGAGACTCCGACCAAGAAAATGTCCGCCGCGAGCCTGAAGGCATTACGGCTATTGAAGGGCAAAGGGCTAGTCAAAGAGAGCCTGCGGATCGCGCCCTTTGCCGACAAGAAAAAGCAAGCGACCCTCCTGCGCCTTACAGCCGACGCGGCGCGGCTTGAGGAATTCCTCGCCAAAGAGGGCAAGAAAAAGCCGGCGCAGGCGCTGACGATCATGCGGCTGCAGCTTGCCGACGTCGGCGCCGCGCTCGCTTCCGGCGAAATCAAGGCGATGGCGGGGGTGACGGATTCGATCATCAAGGCGCTCGTCGATCAGGGGCTGCTCGAAAAGGCCGAGGCAGGCCATGGCAAGATGGCGCAGCCTCCGAAGCCGAATCAGTATCAGCAGTTGGCGATCGACGCGGTGGTCGATGCCGTCAACGGGAACGACTACCGGCCATTCCTCCTCTTCGGCGTGACGGGCAGCGGGAAGACCGAGGTCTTTCTGCGGGCGGCGGCGGAAGCCCTCAAGCAGGGGCGGCAGGTGCTCTACCTGGTGCCGGAGATCGCCCTTGCTGCGCAGGCGATTGGGCAGCTCCGCAAGCGATTCGGCCGTTCGGTGGCGGTGCTGCATAGCGAGCTTGCCCCCAGCGAGCGGCTGCAAAATTGGATGGCGATCCGCAGCGGCGAGGCCTCGGTGGTGCTCGGGGCTCGCTCGGCTTTGTTCGCACCGCTCGGCAACATTGGCCTGATCATCATGGACGAGGAGCACGAGGGGAGCTATAAGCAGGAAAGCGCGCCGCGCTACCATGCCAAGCGCCTTGCGCTTTACCTCGGCGAGCGTCACAGGTGTCCGGTGATTCTCGGCTCCGCGACGCCGAGCATCGAGAGCTTTGAGGAGGCTTCGCACGAGAAGCTCACGCTGCTCAGCATCCCCGAGCGGGCGGCGAGCGCCAAGCTCCCTGATGTTCACGTCGATGATCTGACCGAGGGCTACCGATCGGGCAAGCCCGCAATTCTCAGCCCCGACCTTCACCAGCGACTTATCGAAACGCTGGGGCGCGGCGAGCAGGCGATCCTGTTCCTGAACCGGCGAGCCTACGCACCCTTTATCATCTGCCGCAACTGCGGGCACCAGATGAAGTGTCCGTATTGCGCGGTGTCGCTTTCGTTCCACCGCCGGGACAATAAGTTGCGCTGCCACCACTGCGGGTACCAGATGCGGCCGCCGGACACTTGCCCTAAGTGCGAGGGCGTGCGGATGAATCCGTTCGGAGTCGGCACTGAGAAGGTCGAGGAGAACGTGGCCGAGATGTTTCCGGACGCCAAGGTGGCGCGTCTCGACCGCGACATCGCTCGGCGCAAAGGAGCGCTTGAGGAAACGCTGGCGGGATTTCGGAGCGGCGATATCGACATTCTCGTCGGAACGCAGATCGTGGCGAAGGGGCTCGACTTCCCGAATGTGACCCTCGTCGGGGTGATCGCGGCGGATATCTCTCTGAACATCCCAGACTTTCGCTCCTCGGAGCGGACGTTCCAGCTTCTGGCTCAGGTCGCAGGGCGGGCGGGCCGCGGCACTGCGCCGGGGCATGTGGTCATCCAGACCTTCAACCCCGGGCACCTTGCCGTCGTGACCGCGCAGGCGCACGACTACCTGCGGTTCTTCGAGGGCCTCCGCGAGGAGCGCGAGGTTGCGGGATATCCGCCGTTTCGGCGGCTGATCAACATCGTGCTGAGTGGGGAGAATCGCAAGGCGGTGCTCGATGCCGGCGAAGAGGTGGCGGCTCGTCTTGGGTCGGTCGCGGGGGCCGATATTCTCGGGCCGGTCGATTGCGCCGTCGAGCGTTTGCAGAATCGGTGGCGGAGGCACATGTTGGTCAAGCTCGACGCCGATTCGTCGGCAGCACCGGTGGGCGAGGCGCTGCTGGGCTTCGGTGTCAAAGGCGTCCAACTGCTGGTGGATGTCGATCCGTATAACTTGATGTGATGGGCGTTCATCGCTGCGTCATCCTGAAAGTGAGCTGGCGAACTGAAAGGATCTGCCTGTAGAAGACATCGGTCATGTAAGCGAGCGGCCCCACTGTCAGATACTTCCACTCGCGCTCGTTCCTCGCGCAGTTTCAGGATGACAAGCCACATATCTCGGGATTAGCTCGGGGCTGATAACCGCGATCCTCGCCAGATGAATCGCAGTCAAACCGAAGGTGAGCATCCGCCAGCATTGGGCACAACGAGCAATCCTTGCGAGCAAAAAATCTCTTGTCTGGCTCGTTTTCCTCCTTATGGGCTTCCTCGTGCTGGGCTTCCTGGTTCGGTACTCAATCCTTCAACCCCTCGATATCCGCGTCTCGACCGAACTGCAGGAGACGAGCGGAGCGCCGTGGGACCAGATCATGATGGCGGCGACGTTTCTTGGCAGTACGCCGTTTGTGGGTGCGGCCGCGGTGCTGTTAGCGGCGGGGCTCGCGTTTAGGAATCACGGACGAGCTGCTTGGTTTCTCCTGTTGAGCCTGCTTTCGATGCCCCTCGACCTTGGCCTGAAAGCAATATGGGCGAGGGAGCGGCCGGATGCGAGCATCGTGCACATCCTCGTCAACCGGACCGGCTTCAGCTTCCCGTCAG
>JBBREM010000002.1:0-55321 GCA_038202925.1 Fimbriimonadales bacterium
CTGGAGCTGGTTCGCCGCCTTCATCATGCGGTTCACCGCTTCAAGCGTGTGAACGGGCACACGGATGGTGCGACCGTTATCGGAGATCGCGCGGGAGATCGCTTGGCGAATCCACCACGTTGCGTAAGTGCTGAAGCGGAAACCGCGCTCGGCGTCGAACTTCTCCACCGCGCGGATGAGGCCCATATTGCCGTCCTGGATGAGGTCCTGCATCGAGAGGCCACGGTTCGTAAACTTCTTTGCGATGCTCACGACAAGGCGAAGATTCGCCTCTATAAGCATCATCTTGCATCCCTCGCAGCCCTGCTTCGCGTGCCGGGCGAGCACCAGCTCCTGCTCGGCGGTCAGGAGGGGAATGCGGCCGATGCGCTTGAGCCACATGCGAACGCTATCGTCAAGGCCGCCGACATCGGCAAAGACCTGTTCGACATTGGCAAGATCGAAATCAATGACCTCGCCGGCAAACGAGTCGTCGTCAGGCGCAGACACCTTGGGATCAGGAATCGTAACCGCGCCGCATTCCTCTTCCGGCGCGAATTCTGCTGCCAAAGCGTTCGCCATATTCTTCCGTGAAGGCGCCCGTCCCGACTGCGCTAGGGGCAGCGCGAATTCCACAACTTCCAAAGGAAAGCCCTCATCTCCCTGTAGAAGTCGAAGTTCACTATAACAAAGGTTTTCCAAGAAGCCCTACAAAGTTGTGAGTTTGTGACGTTCAGCGCACGGATGCGCAACATGGCGACTCGGGCCTTACTCGGATTGCCCCTTCAACTTACGGAGACGGTTGTGAATCTCGATAAGACTCTCATCCGTTTTCGGTTCGGCTCGAAGGCGGCTGACATCGTGCTCGTCATGCTCCCGGCGCATCGTCGCGATCGAGTCTTCTAGGTACTGGGGCGTCATCTGCTCTAGCCGGGGGTCGTACTGCGCGACCATGAAGGTATCCCGCAATTCCTCCGGCTCGATGTGGTTGACCCAAGCGGCGGGTGCTCCCGACGGCGGCCCTTCGGGGAACGCTAGTCTGATTGATTCGGCCAGCTGCCGTCCGGTCTCGGTTAGGAACAGCTCGACGTTGCCGCAGGTCGCCCAGGCGAGCTGCCGCATTCCCGGCTGCAGGAGTGCGCCAAAGATGGCGATCTCGGGCGGCTTGAGCTGCTGCAGGCTCTTGAAGGGGTTCATCGGCCGCGGAGGCGGGTCATCCTCGCGGGCCCGGGCTTTCTCTTTTCTGAATCGCATCACCTGGGCGCGGAGAGCCTTCTGCGCGGACAGGGCGTCGGTAACGCCGGGGTACATGCTTGCGAGCTTCACCACGTACTTATCGAGCTCCATCTCGTTGGTGGCGCTGGTGGCGAGGATTTCAACTGCCGACGGCCAGAAATCATCTTCTTGCTCGGGCGAGGTCGTCGCAAGCAACTTGCGCACCTTGTACTCGATCGGCCGCAACCCTGCTTCTACCGCTTGCTGCACCGCCGCCGGTCCGGCGGTTCGCAGCAAGGTGTCGGGGTCCTCGCCGGGAGGCATGAGGGCGACCCGCGTCTTCAGACCCTCCCCCTGCAAGATCGCGACGGCGCGGTCAGCTGCCTTCTGCCCGGCCGCATCGCTGTCGTAGAGGATGACGACGCTATCGCACCAGCGCTTGAGCAGCCGGGCATGGTCTTCGGCAAGCGATGTGCCTAGCGATGCCAGCGCCCCCGTGACCCCCGCCGAGTGGCACGCCATGACGTCGAGGTAGCCCTCTACGAGCACGGCACGCTTCTCCTTGCCCAGGCCGTCCTTCGCCTTGTTCATGCCGTACAGCACCTTCGACTTGCGGTACAGCGGCGTGTCGCCGCTGTTGATGTACTTCGGATGTCCATCGCCCAGCAACCGGCCGCCGAAAGCGACGAGATTTCCGGCTTCGTCGCGGATCGGAAAGATCAGGCGGCTACGGAACTTATCGAAATAGCCGCCGACGCTGTCCTCATCGACGAGGAAGAGTGATTTACACTCCATCAGCGAATGTCCATTCTTTTTGAGGTAGGTGGCCAAAGCGTCGCCGCCTTCGGGGGCGTAACCGATCTCCCAATAGTCGAGGACTTCATCCGAAAGGCCACGCCGCTCGCAATATGCACGGGCATCTTTGGACTTGGCGAGCCGCTCGCGGAAGAAGGCAAGCGCGTCGTCCATGGCTGCTAGCCACCTAGTTTTGTCGCTCTTGGAGGGACCGTTCGAACCGCGCTTGGTAAGGGTAACACCGGCGACATCGGCTAGGAAGGCGAGCGCCTCAGGGAATTCGAGGTGCCGCTGCTTCATCACCCAGGTGAAGACATCTCCGTGCTCGCCGCACGACCAGCAACGATAGGTGCCAAAGGTGGGGTCAACAGTAAAAGAAGGGTTCTTGTCCGCGTGAAACGGACAAAGACCCTTCCATGTTTTGCCAGTGCGTTTGAGGTTTACGACTTGGCCGACGAGGTCGACGATGTTGACTCGCGTCCGAATCTCATCTCGCTCATCGGCCACGCCGGAAGATTACCGCTTGCCGGCGGCTACCACAATGCCGGTCACAACCTGCGGCTTATCCATCGCCAGCCGCGACATCCGGAAGGCAACCTTCGCTCGGGAGAGGTAGCGGACCACCAGATTGTCGCCGGCGATCTCATAGCCATCGGGAGCGCCGTACTTCTTGATCAGCGTCGCGAAGCTGGAGCCGAAAGTCACGCCTCGCTTGGTGCGGGCTCTTCCCGCAGTGATGCCAATCGCCTCGCACTGTACAACGCGGTTGTACTTGTCGAGGATGAAGCCATATTTGGCACCGTTTCGGTTGTACACCCATCGGGTGTAGACGATGCCCTGATCGCCCAGAGGTGTAAATGAGCCGCCGCCGCCGGTATTGCCGCCCTTCACGCCGCCACCGCTACCCGTGGAGCCGCCACCGGCACGCCCACTAGGATCCTCATCCGTGCCAGGAGGAGTGCCTTGCTGCATCAACACGTCGTTGCCAAAATCAAAGTCGGAAGGAACGACTGGGCTGTTGATAGTGCCAGGAGCCGCCGCGCCGCCTGCGCCGCCAGGACCACGAGCCGGGGGCGCTCCGCCTGAGCGGCCGCCGCCAGGCAAGCCCGCGCCGCCGCCGCCGCCACCCGGGCCAGCGCCGCTGCCGCCGCCGAAGCTGACCGCTTCGATCGAATCAGGCGAACCGTAGATGCCTACGACTTTCGAGCCTGGGTCAAAAAGCTTGATGCCGGCCAGCTGATTCTCCGCGCCGCTCGCGTAGCCTGCGACCCGCGATCGAGCTTTAGACTTGGCTTTGCTCCTCTGAGCAGGAGCCGCCGTAGCTAGCAACATAACGGCGCAGAGCCCGAGCGCAAGTGCAATTGAATTCGTCTTCAAGGTTTCGTGTTCCTCCGGTCGGCACTAGTCGTAACGAACCGATTCACTATTGTAGACGCCTCACACCGGGCACAAAGTCACACTGCGCCGCGACGATTCGCGGTCTCACCTCGTGAGGTATATCTACAACCACGTTTTTTAGGGAGAGATTTTAACGAAAATGGCAGAGAATCTGGCAGTCAACGGCAGCGATTTCAACGACAAAGTGCTCAACTCCGAGGTGCCCGTCCTCGTCGATTTTTGGGCGGAATGGTGCGGCCCATGCAAGGCGATCGGACCCTCCGTCGAGCAGCTTGCCACGGAGTACGAGGGCCGGGCAAAAGTGGTGAAGGTCGATGTGGATCGCGAGGGGGACCTCGCTACGCGCTACGGGGTGATGAGCATCCCCGCGCTACTGGTCTTCAAGGGCGGCAAGGTCGTCGATCAGATGATCGGCGCGGCGCCGAAGGCGCAGATCGCTGCGTTGATCGATCGGGCGCTCTAAAGGATTAGGGTTTAAGGATTGGGGGGCTCCAGCATTTCTCTCAATCCTCAATCCTCATCTTGGGAACCCCGGAGCGGTCTTAACCAGATGCGCTTGTCCCTGGTGATAGCCGGGGTGAAAGCTGAGACGGGCCAGGGCTCCAGAGCCGTCGATCATCGGTCCCAGCGCACTCTTGATCTGCCGACTACGAATCTCGTCCGTGGGATTGGTTATAAGCGCCTCCACTATTGCCCTCCCCTGCTCCATGGCGCGAGCCACCGTCTCGGGAGTGATCTCTGAATCCGGGAACGGAAACGGTTCCTCGTTCACGATTCCGTTCGTTGCAGCCTGCTTAACGCGAGTTGAAAATACGTCGAGGGACGTACCCGCGAGTTGGGAGGCGAATGAAACCTCCACACCGGCCACATGGATCGCCATCTGCCCGATGCTGAGCGCGGCAGGGTAAAGCTTCCAAACAAGCTGCGCGGCGCTCAACCCCTCCAACTCCTTGACAAAGCGTCCACGCGTGAGCTCCCAGGTCATCGAGAAGTCAGACATAGGGCAACGATACTCTAGCCGCCGGCCTTCTTCGGTCCGCGCGAGGCCAGCTTTTCTTTCACCTCGTTGGGTGGAAGAACCTCGGCCTCGGTGATCTTGCCCGTCATGGCATCGACGATAATCTCGCGCAGCTTTCCCTTCGAGCGGATCAGCACGGAATATTCCCATTTCCCGTCCTCATGCTCTAGAATGGTCTTCGCGATCAGGGTGTCACGATATTTGGCGGTTGCGATCTTAGTGGCGCGCTGTTCGCTGACCTTTACTTGAGGTAGGGCTTGGACGAAGGATATGGCGAAGGTTAGGGCAAGAGCAAGACTGTTCACGCTTCAATAATGCCACAAGATAGCTGGGAGCGCCGGCTTCCAGCCGGCCCTCGCGCGGCGCGAGTCTCCGAACAGCAACTAAGACGCCGACGAGTTATACACATCCTTTTCCCCGCTTCGCGTGGGGGAAAAGTGGGGGTAAGTTAGGTTCAATATGGCGGGCCGGAGTGTTAAACTGACCGTCCGCGCACCGTTTCGGCGCACCTCTCCGTCATGTCTATGCCTAATGATGCACTGCAAGACTCGCTCGCCGAGAAAAAATGGCTCACCGCGCTTGCGAAAGGTGACCCAAACGCTCTCGGCGGGATATATGAGATGTATGGTGAGCGGATCTTCCGCTACACCTACCGCATGCTGGGCAATAGGAGCGATGCTGAGGATGCCACGGCCGAAACGTTTTTGCGCGTCTTACGACGAGCAGCCGAACTGCGCGCCGATGGCGCTTTTCGGACTTGGCTGTTCAGAATCGCTCGCAACCTATGTATCGACAAGATGCGGCAGCACAAGCTTATGGAGCTGCCGGCAGACGCCCAATACAGCGGCGGAGAAGAAAAGGCGACTTTGCGGATTACAATTCAACAAGCGCTCTCCGATCTGCCGACGGAATATAGGGAGCCGCTCGTGCTTTGCGATTTAGAGGACATGGCGGCTCGCGAGGCGGCGGAGGTGCTGAAAATCAGCGTCCCGGCGCTCAAGAGCAGGCTCTACAGAGGACGTAGAGCCTTGAGAGACAAACTAGGTGGAACCCTAGAGAGGATGTCATGAACAGTGAGTTGTATAAAAAACTAGTCGACCTGTATGCCGGGAGAGAACTCCCCGCTGAACTCGAAGATCAGATGGAGCTTGCGGCCTTTAACGATCCGCAGCTCAGCCACGACATGAGCTCGATGCGCAAAACGGTGGATATGCTCCACTTGGAGCCCTCCCCCGAGTTCACGGAGGAGTCGTACCAGCGTATTCTGATGAAGCTCTACGCACGCGGAGTCGAGGTGCAGACCTCCGCGCCGGAACCGATGCACCTGCAATATCACCTGCCGATGCAGGGATGACCGGATTTGGATTTTAGATTTTGGATTTTGGAATGGCTCGAGCGATACAATCGCACGAGTCTCCGTCTGGTCCACAATCTACAATCCGCAATCCAAAGTAGATAGAGGAAGAAATTGAAGCTCGATTGTCCACGTAAGGAATTCTTCGATGCCGTCTCGATGGCGGCGGCGGCGGCCAGCCAACGCACCTCGGTGAATATCCTTCAAAATCTGAAGGTTGAGGCCCTGGCCACCGGTGTTCGCGTCAGTGGATGCGATGGCGAGATGTGGGTCGAGCGCGAGGTCGCTTGCATGGTGACCGAACCGGGAGCAATTTGCATTCAGGCGATCCTGCTGCGTGATCTCGTTTCCAAGCTTCCCGACGGGGATATCTCCCTCTTCACGCTAGACGGGAATGGCGCGATGCTCAAAGAAGGCGCCGCCGAATACCGGCTGCAAACCCTCGAAGCCGAAGACTTCCCTCCCCCACCCGATATCGAAGGCGAATCGTCACTGACCCTGTCGATGGCGGTCTTCCGTCAGGCCGTGGACGCGGTGCTCTACGCAGTTTCGACCGACATGCACCGGCAGATCCTGACCGGCGTGCTGTTCAGCTACGATGGCAACGTGCTAACGATGGTGGCAACCGACACCCATCGACTCGCCGTAAAGCGCATTTCACAGCCGGGTATCGGCTCGAATGTCACGGCCGTCGTACCTGAGAAGGCGCTGCGCGCCATCAAGCAGCTTCCCGTCGCCGACGATGCGACGATCGAGCTGAAGTTCGGCGCAGGCCGAATGGGTGTGGAAATTGGCGGAGCCAAGGTAATCAGCCAGCTTCTGGCCGGCGCCTATCCGAACTGGGAGCGCGTCGTGCCTTCCGAGTCCACCAGGGTTTGGAACGTCGAGCGCGACCAGCTCATGGAGAAGGTCGACCGCACGATGGTGCTCGCCCGTGACAACGCCAACCGCATCCGCTTCCGAGGCGCGGACGATCAAATCGTCATCGCCGCGCGAAGTGAGGAGAAGGGCGAGTCGAAGGAAGAAGTGCCGATGGTGGCGACCGACGGCTCCATCGAGATCGCGTTTAACGGCAAGTACGTCGTCGACGCCCTCAAGGCCGTACCAGGCGAGGGTGTTCGGATCGAAATGACCGAATCTTCGAGGCCCGCGGTTTTCCGCCCGGCCGACGACGAGGACGGTTACTTCTGCGTCATCATGCCGATGGCTCTCGCGTAGCACGGGTTTCCAACCCAAGCGACAGCGGTGTTCAGCCCCTGAAGATTGGACGCATCACTTGACCTTGATGCCTGCTTTCTTCAGGTTGGACAGTACGACCTGCTTGGGTTCAAGGCCCACGGAATAGCTGACGATTCGACCCTTCGCGTTGATCACCACGACCGACGGAATCGCGGAGACCTTGTACTTCGCGGCGGCCAAGTTGCCCTTATCGAGGTAGGTCGGCATGGTGTACTTGTTCTGCTTCACGAAGTCGGCAACTGTCTTCTTAACTTCGTCGCTGATCGCAAATACCTTGAGACCCTGCGATTGGAAGCGAGTGTGCATCTCGTTCGTGATCGGGAGCCCTTCGCGGCAGGGCGGGCACCAGGTGGCCCAGAAATCGAGCAGCACGGGATGGCCGCGGAGGCTGGATAGCCTGACCTTCTTGCCATCTAGGCTCATGACCGTAAAATCCGGCGCCATGCTGCCTATGCGTAGAGGCGACTGCTCGCTTTGTATGGCGTGCGCCTGGGCCGTGGCAAGGACCACAAAGGCAAGGATAGCGAATTTCTTCATCACTGTTTCAAACACTTGAAAGCAAGAAATCGTTGCGCTACTTGCCGATTACCGCTTTCGAAATTACGAGCTTCTGAATTTCGCTCGCCCCTTCACCGATCTCGGTGAGCTTGGCATCGCGCCACAGCTTCTCGATGAGGAAGTCGGGCGTCAGGCCGCGGCCGCCGTGGATTTGGAGCATCTCGTTGGTCACTTTCTTCGCCGTATCCGACGCGAAGAGCTTAGCGAAGCTGCTTTCCTTGACGACCGGGAGGCCTTGGTCGTACATCCATGCCGCTTTGTGAACGAGGAGGCGGGCGGCGTCGACATGCATTGCGCTTTCGGCGATCATGTTCGCAACCGACTGCATGTCGGCCAGGCGGCGATTGAACTGCTGGCGCTGCTTAGAGTAGGCAATACCTTCTTCAAGTGCCTTCTCAGCGATGCCCAGCGCCATACCGCCGATGCCGATGCGGCCGCGATAGAGGAGGGAGATCACCTGCTCAAAGTTGCCCGGCGTGTGCCAGCCGATCGCATCGACGAGATCGAATTTGGAAGTCCACGAAGCGGAAACTGATGCGACTGGAATGCGCTGCAGATTTTGAAAGCCGGGCTGATCGCGCTCGACGAAGAAAGCGGTGAGCTCGGTCTCACTGATTCGGGCGATGATAACGAACAGCTTGGCAAAGCCGCCGTTCGTGATGAACATCTTCTGGCCGTTGAGCTTGTAATAGCCGGGGCGGTCAGAGATCGGCGTCGCGAAAGTCTTGACTCGGCGGGCGTCCGAGCCAGCGTCCGGCTCGGTGAGGCCCCACGCCATCGGCATGTCGCCGGTGAGCACACCTGGCAGGTATTTGGCGCGCTGTTCCTCGTTGGCGAAGTGCTCGAAGTGGGAGAGGCAGAGCGCGTTGATCGCCGCTACATTCATCGAAAGCGCCGGATCGGCCTTGGCGAGGATGCGGACCAATTCGGCGTAGGTGCCGCACGAGTGCCCTCGGCCGCCAAATTCCTTGGGAAGCACGCAGCTCGTGATCCCGAGCTTCGCGGTGCGCTTCCAGATATCGTCGGGAAAGGTCGACTTTTCCCACTCTCGGGTGAACGGCGCGACGCAATCGTCGGCAAACCGCTGCACGTCTGCCAGGAACTGCTTCTCTTCATCGTTGAAGGTGAGGACCATGTGGCCTGAGTTTACTCAGGCAGCGCGTAGACTAGACCAGTGGTTGGTCTTCTTCTCCTGGGCCTATCTCGGATGGTCGTACCCGATCTGACGGGCAAGCCAGTGCGCGTCTTTCCATCCGAGGCGAAGAAGGGAGTCGTCGTTTTCTTTGTGCTCGCTGAATGTCCGATCGCGAATGCCTTCGCGCCCGAGATGACGCGCATCGCGAACGCCTACGGCAAAAGGGGTTGGAAATTCTATCTGGCTTACACCGAGCAGCCGGCGGCGAGTCACCACAGGGACTTCGGATTCACCTTTCCTGGCCTCGTCGACCGAACAGGCGACTTGCGACGATTTGCCGGTGCCACGGTTTCGCCAGAGGCGGCGGTTTTCTCCCCGATGGGCGGGATCCTCTATCGCGGCAGGATCGACGACGGCTATTACGGGCTTTCCCAGAAGCGGGCGGTGCGAGTTCACGACGTGCGCTTGGCCCTAGATGCGCTCTCGTCCGGCAAACGTGCACCGGCGGGACGCACCCAGGCGATCGGCTGCGTCTTGCCGAAGTAAGCTACGATGCGATTTCGACGAAGTTTGCCCGCCAGTGCCCGAATGCGCAGGAACTTGCCGTTCGTCAGAAAAACATAGCCCATGAAGTATCTGAGATCCCTTGTCGTCTTTGTCCTCCTGATTGCAGCCACAGTCGTGCTCGCCGACGAGTTCGACATCCATTGCGCCAACATCGGGATCCTGACGGATCGGAAGGTGCAGGCCGACATGGGGGTGACGCAATTGCAGCGCGACAACATGAACACGTTCGCCAACGCGTACAACCGGCAAATGCAGTCGTACAGCGGACACCAGTTGACCTCGGCTGAGCAAAAGCAGGCGATGGCGGCGGGAGAACAGTTTAAAAGGCAGGTTCTCACCGTCCTTACAGGACCGCAGGTCAAACGGCTTCGCGAGTTGAATCTTCAAGCCGCCGGGCTGATCGGGCTGCTCGATCCGATCGTAGCGACACGAGTCGGGATGAGCGCGGCGCAGCAGAAGCAGTTCACCAGCGCGTATTCCACGGGCAAGACAAGCGCCGCTCGCATCCTGGCCGACGCCATTGCGCCGATCGTCAAGAAGTACCAGCAGCTCGCGGCCCCTTACAAGGGCAAAGAGAAGCAGAACGCGGCCAAGCTCGAACAACTGAAGAAGGGATACGTCGCCGAAGTCGACGCCAAGCAAAAATCCGTCGCTCCTCGCGTCAATGCTATCACCAAGGCGACCGAGCAAAAGCTTCGCGCCTCGCTGACCGCCCAGCAGCGCGCCACCTGGCTTGCCCTCGAGGGAAAGAAGTTCGTCCCGAAGTAAAGCAAGCGGGAATACGGGGTATCCGGGTCAGGTTGCGTGGAAGGAACCTAGTGGTGATGCGGGGGTTCACAACCAGCCGCCCGGGCCTTCGCTCACCATTTTAGAGGTCTTTGACCATCTTTCGATGCTCAATCGTAACCTCTATGAACGGATCGCCGATCAGTTGGTAGCCAAGTGCCAAGTAGAACGGCACGACAGGTTCACGGGCGCTTAGCTCTATCTGGGTGTAGTTCCAGCTGGTAGCCCAATCCTCGCTAGCCTTCACAAGCTGTTTCCCCAGACCCTGTCCTTGCAGATCAGGTTCGACTGCGACCTGCCGCATCTTCACGACGCTGCAGTTGATCGGGGTCATCACGAGGCAGCCAACAACCTTCTCAGCCTCAAGGGCGACAATGTGCCCGTCGCGGGACTCGTCAGCTAGTTCTTCGTCGGTGAATTCAAGGCCCAGGGGGTGTCGGAGGATGCGGTGTCTTATCTCGACGGCTTGCCAATACGCCTCCGACCTGTGGGCGACAACGATGATCTCGACCACTGCCCTACTTCCGTCGCGCCGTCGCTTTCCGCACCGGCTTCTTGGCGGTCTTGCGGCGGACGAATTTGGTCGAGGGACCGGCCTCACGCTTGCGATGGATCAGGGCCATCGCCTCTTCGGGCGTGATGCTTTCAGGGTCCTTCCCCTTGGGCAGAGTCGCATTGATTTCGCCATCCGTCACGTAAGGTCCGAACCGTCCGGCGAGAACCCGTACTGAACCGGCGGCCCCTTCGAGCTTTCCGAATTCCTGGATCGGGCCGGTCGATTTCGATTGCGCCCTGCTTCCCTTGGGCTGCTTAAGAATTTCGAGGGCTTCGTCCACTCCCAGGCGCTCGCCAGCGCGCCAGTCTTCGATGTTTCTGATCTCCGAACCGCATTGGACGTAGGGACCGTACTTGCCGATTCTGAAGGTGATTTCTTCTGCGGTCTCCGGGTTCTTCCCGATGGTGCGCGGGAGTTCTGCGAGGAAGTTCAAATCCTCTTGGGACAGGCTGCGGGGATCCACGCCTTGCGGCAGCGATATCCAACGCGGCTTGTCTTTGCGCTCGATCTCCTCGGGCGTGCGCTCGACTTCCAAATAGAACCCGGCACGCTGCTTCAGAAGAAGCTTGCGGCCCGTGATCGGATCGAAGCCGATCGATTCGGCGGGAGCGGCCTTCTGGCTCAGGAGCTCAAGGGCCTTCTCCACAGTAAGGTCGGCGGGGGCTAGGTCTTCGGGAACGTTCGCGTAACGCTTATTGTTGTCTTCGCCAAGTTGCAGGAAAGGAGCGCCGTCCTTACCATTGCGCACGACGATCGGCTCGCCTGATTCGGGATGATTGCCGACGAAAACATTCGGATAGGGGATTTCGCGCCTGCGTTCGTCGACCAGCTTCTTTAGGCCGGGCTTGCCATTCTCACCGAGAAAGAAATCGCGCAGGTAGCCCTTGGCATCACACTTCCCTTCCGAAATTTCATCGAGCACCTCGTCCATCCGGGCGGTGAAGCCGAGCTCCATAAATTCCGTGAAGCTGCCTTCGAGGACATCCATGGCGAGGAAGGCTTTGAAGGTCGGGATGAGCTGCTTGCCCGCTTTTCGCACGTAGCCGCGATCCACGATAACCGCCAGAATGCTCGCGTAGGTGGATGGCCGGCCTATGCCCAGCTCTTCGAGGCGCTTGATGAGGCTTGCGTCGGTGAAGCGGGCGGGCGGCTTGGTCTCGTGCCCGGCGGGCTCGATCTTGAGCAACTGCACCTCCATGCCTTCTTTGAGGGACGGCAGGCGGCGCTCGCCTTCTTTCTCGCTGTCGTCGTCTTGGCTTTCCGTGTAGACGCGGCGGAAGCCGTCGAAGAGTATCTGTTTCCCCGTGGTGCGGAATATCAGTTCCTCGGCCTTGTCGCCCGCCATCACTCCGGCGCTGCGGCCTAGCGCAACAGCGATCTCGGCCTCCGTTTTGAGGACTCGCGCCGGCTTCATCTGGCAAGCGAGCGTGCGCTTCCATATCAGCTCGTAAATTTTCCGCTGATCCTCGTTCAGATACTTCGCGACGTTCTGGGGCCGGCGGGCCACATCGGTCGGGCGTATCGCCTCGTGGGCTTCTTGAGCGTTGCGGACCTTGTTGGTGTACTGGACCGGCTTGTCAGGAAGGCAGTCGGGGTACTCCTGCTTGATATGCGAGCGGATGTTCTCGATCGCCTGCGAGGAAAGCGTGAGCGAGTCCGTGCGCATGTAGGTGATCAAGCCGACTTGCTCGCCGCCGATCTCGATGCCCTCGTATAGCGTCTGCGCGATCCGCATCGTGCGGTCGGCGCTGTAGTTAAATTTGCGGTTGGCGTCCTGCTGGAGGGTCGTGGTCATGAAGGGAGGCGCTGGCTTTTCTTGTGCCTCGGTCGCGGTGACCGATTTGACGATCCACGGCTTCGCTGCTCGGGCGAGTTCGGCAAGGGCTTTCGCCTGCGCCTCGTTTAGGAGCAAGGCGTTTTGGCGCTTGAGCTGGCCGGTTGTATCGTCGAAGTCGGCGCCGGTGGCGACCTTCTGGCCATCGACCGACCGAAGGTCGGCAGGAAAGGGGATCTCGGCCGCTTGCAGCTCGGCCTTAAGGTCCCAGTAGGCGCCGCTGCGGAAGTTTCTTCGCTGAATCTCGCGCTCGACGATCAGTTTGACCGCCGGGCTCTGCACTCTGCCTGCGCTGAGATTCTTCGTCACACGCGACCAGAGAACTGGCGAAAGCGTGTAGCCGTACAGGCGGTCGAGAATGCGCCGGGTTTCTTGAGCCTCGACCAGTTTTTCGTCGATTTGACGCGGGTGATCGAGGGCGTGCAAGATCGCCTCGCGGGTGATCTCGTGGAAGGCGATACGCTGTACGTTCACCGTCTTGCCCGGCTTCAATACCTGCAGCAGATGCCAAGAAATGGACTCGCCTTCTCGATCTTCATCAGTCGCGAGCACGAGGGTGTCCTTCCCTTTCATCGCCTCGCGCAGCTTCTTGACCTGAGCCGCCTTCTCTCGGGGCACCTCGTAGATCGGCTCGAAATTGTTGTCGATGTCGACGGCGTAATCCGCCCACCATTTCTTTTTCAGCTCGTCGGGAAGCTCGCGGCCGTTCGCGGGCAGATCGCGGATATGCCCGACGCTTGCCTGGACGTCGTAATCGCTGCCGAGGTAGCTGCCAATCGTCTTGGCCTTGGCCGGCGATTCAACAATGACGAGTTTTTTGGCCATGTGGCGTTGTGATTCTCTCCCCGAAGCGAAGGCATGCTACCGACGCGCGTTCCGGGCTGTCAAGCGCATTCCCTCGTGCCGATAGCCACGCGCCGGTATTGCCGGGACGGGTCCGGCACGGTTCTTGTTCCTAGAGTTAAGCGACAAATGTCTCAAAAAGGCATCGCCGGGTCGATCCCGGAAGTATAAAGCTCTGAGGCCTCAATGAGAAAGATTTGTCTGCTGGTTGCCCTTGCCGCCTTTTCCCCCGCTCAAGCCGAGCAGACGTACCTTGGCATGTACATGAACGGGAGCAAAATCGGCTACTCGTCTTACGCATCTCATCCCGACATGCTCTCGGGAGTTCGCGTGAATCGGTCGGACAGCCGGACCGTCATGGGCGCCGGGTTGCTCGGCCAGGCAATGTCGCTCACGATCGATGGCAGCACCTGGACCAACGCCACAAGCAAGCCGCTGAAGATGCTGTTCGTTATGACCAGCGCCGGGCGGACGCAAAAAGTGGTCGCCATATTTGGACCGAAAACGGCTGAGGTCGATGTGGTCAACGCGGGACAGAAGACGCACAAGTCGCTGCTGATCCCGAAGGACGGAACCATCGTCGACGATCCACTGACGCTGATGGTCAACAGCAGGGCCGCTCCGGGCGCGCGCCGGATCGTTTGGGTGCTCGACCCCACCACCGTCACGTTTCTCAGAAATGAAGTCGTGCTGGTCGGGAAGCGACAGACGACGGTGCGCAACAAGCAAGTCACGGCAACGCAAGTCGACATCATCGACCCGCGGGCGACCATGAACGTTTTTGTCAGCGCCAAAGGCGATCTGATCAAGGCGAACGGGCCGATGGGCATCGAAATGCTGCCCGAAACTAGAGAAGTTGCCCTCAAGATGGGCGGGGATGGCTACAAGCCGTCGGCTGATCTGGCGTTTGCCACCAGCATCAAGACGGACAAGCCGATCACCGATCCCACGACCCTCACGTCACTCTCGTTGCGAATCACCGGGCGCGACCTGAGCAAGGTGCCGACGGACGGATATCAGACGGTGAAAAAGGATGGCGGCTCCTGGCTCGTAACGATTCATCCGCCGAAAAACTTCGGCGACATCCTGATGCCGATCAAGCAGGCCGCCAAGGGCAAGGAGCAATGGCTGAAGGCTACGCTTCACATGCCTAGCGGCAGGCCCACATTTACAAACCTGGCGGCGAAAATCGTGAAGGGGCACGCCGATACGCTTTCCGCCGCCCTTGCCATCAAGGCTTACGTGAACGGAGCGATGCATGCCAATGCGGGAATTGGAGTTCTTCGGGACGCGAGCGAAGTCCTATCGTCCAAGGAGGGAGTTTGCCGGGATTACGCGATTCTGACGGCGACCCTCATGCGATCGGCAGGAATTCCCGCCAAGCTCGCCAGCGGCATCGTAAACTGGGAAGGCGACTTTTATTATCACGCGTGGGTTGAAATTTGGAATGGCACTCGGTGGATCGGAATAGACTCGACCGTTCCGCAGGAACAAATCTCCGCCGCGCATGTCAAGTTGGCGGAAGGAAACGTGGAGGAAGCATTTGCCTTCACGTTTCTTGATAAAGTGAAGATTGAAGTTCTGGACGCGCAGCGCGGCTAGATTGGTTGAAAAGGATGGGTATGGTTCACCGGCTGAGAGAGGGGGGCGTCTTCGCATACGTGCGTTTAAGCGTGTTGCTGCTCTTTGGCGTCGGCGGCGGCATTCTCGCGGGCGTTCTGAGCCCGCAAATCATGCTTTTCCTATTCAAGACCATGCGCGGCAAGCCCGTCTTGCCGGCGGGGGTGGAAGAAGGTTATCCCGCGGGATATTCACCGATCAGTGTTGCTGGGCTCGTCGCCGTCGGCGTCTTTGCAGGCATGTTTGTCGGCGCGTTGATTCTGAACTCGCTTGCGCGGCTGGCCGGCAAGTGGGACCGGATGCACATCGGCGACCGGGTGAACATCTTCCTCGGCGTTTTCGCGGGCTTCGTGGTGGCGCTCACCTTCCTCACCCTCTTTAATTCGCTGGGGCTGCAGACGATTTATCTGCCCTTCCTCACCCTCGGCCTCACGCTTGGCTTCGCGTCCCTGTTTATCTATGCCCTGCAGTCGATGGAGGAGATTCTTCCGTGGACGATGTCGGCGACCAAGACCAAGCGGCGCGGCATCAAGATCCTCGATACCAATGTGATCATCGACGGGCGCATCTACGATGTCGCCAAAGCTGGCTTTCTCGAGGGTCAGCTCTACGTGCCGAATTTCGTCCTGGAGGAGCTGCAGCACATCGCAGACGATCATAACGGGCAGCGCCGACAACGCGGCCGGCGCGGTCTCGAAGTGCTCAAGCACATGCAGTCGGAATTTACGCTTGAGATCGGCATCTACGACAAGCACGCAACCGATCAGAACGAAGAAGTTGACTCCAAACTCATGCGCATCGCCAAGGCGATCGGCGCGGATATCGTCACGAACGACTGGAACCTCAATCGAGTGGCCACCTTGCAGGACATCGGGGTGCTTAATCTGAACGACCTGGCGCTCGCCCTCAAACCGAACGTTCTGCCCAGCGAGGCGCTGGAGCTAACGATTTCCCGAGAAGGCAATCAGTACGGCCAGGGAGTCGGCTATCTCGACGATGGCACGATGGTCGTCGTCGAGAATGGCAAGCCGCATCTAGGCGAGACCATGGAGGTTATCGTTACCCAGGTGATCCAAACCGAACGGGGCAAGATGATTTTTGCCGAAGTCGATGTCGATGAATCCGCCGAGCCCCTGCCCCGCCGCCGCCGGGGCACCCAGTAGCGTGCGGGTGGTCGCGGCAATCCTTGCCGCCGGGGGCGGCACTCGATTTGGCGGGGACAAGGTTTGGGCGCTGTTAGGCGGCGAGCCCGTCTGGCTGTCCTCGTTCCGCGCCTTCCAATCGCATCCGCAGATTGACGGCGTCGGAGTGGTCGTCAGCGCAAAACGGCTTGAAGACGCCCGCAGTCTTGCGCCGCACGCGGCGTTTGTCATCTCAGGAGGTGCAGATCGGCAGGCGAGTTCTAAGGCCGCTACCGAGGCCGCTGAGGCCGACATGGTGCTCGTTCACGATGCTGCCCGCCCGTTTGTATCCGCCGAGGTGATCTCCCGCGTTTTGGAGGGCGTACGACGCACGGGCGGGGCTGCGCCGTCGATTGCCGTAGCCGACACGCTGCGCTCCCATGAGACCCTAGCTATTATCGATCGATCCGCCGTTGTCGCCATGCAGACGCCACAAGGCGCGAGACGCGACTTGCTGCTTGCGGCCCACTGCGGGGCCACGCAGATTTACACCGACGAGATGGCCCTGCTTGCCGCCGCCGGGCAGCCATTTGAACTTGTGGCAGGCTCGGAGGAGGCGTTTAAGATCACCACGCCAGTTGATTTGGCGCGGGCTCGCATGGTTCTTGGAGGGCCGGAAACCCGAACTGGCTTTGGCTACGACATCCATGCATTCTCAACCGATCCATCCCGGCCCATGATGCTCGGCGGGATCCGTTTCGATGGCCCGGGGCTGGAGGGCCATTCCGATGCCGATGTGCTCATCCATGCGATGGTGGACGCGCTGCTCGGCGCGGCGGGCCTGGGAGACATCGGCCAGCATTTTCCGAACACCGACGAGCGCTGGCGCGGCAAGCCGTCGATCACGTTCCTGCGTCATGCCTCCGACGAACTGAAACGATTCGGCTGGCGCATTCTCAGCCTCGACATGGCCGTGATCGCTGAGCGCCCGAAGATCATGGCCCGGGCCGGCGAGATCCGCGCCTGCATGGGCGAAGCGCTGGACATAGAACCTTCACGAGTGAGCGTCAAAGCAACGACGGCGGAAGGTTTGGGCGCGATCGGCCGGGGTGAGGGCATCGCCGCTCACGCGGTCGCAACGATCCGCGAGGCGTAGGCCCTAGAATGCCTCGCCGGCCAGGGCGAGCGCACCGACCTTCGTCGCTCCCGCCGCCTTGAGCGCCTTTGAGCACTCCCTTGCGGTTTGACCGGAGGTGAGGACGTCGTCGATTAAGAGCACCGACTTCCCCGCCACGATGGGCGATGCTCGGAAGGCACCGACCAAATTCGTCATGCGAGCCTCCCGGCTAAGACCAGCTTGAGGCTTCGTGCGCTTGGCGCGCCGAAGCACACTGGGCTTAGTGGTAAGTCCCAGGGTAAGAAGCTCGGCTTGGTTGAAGCCTCTCGTGCAGCGGCGGCTCCAATGGATCGGCACAGGGACGACGAGATCGTAATCCGTCAGCCCCATGCGTTCGGCCCCTTCTTCGATCATCGCAGCGAGAATCTGGGCGAGGGCCGTCGCTCGCGAATACTTGAGCCGCCGAACCGCCTGGGAAACCCGTCCGTTGTATCGCAGCACGTTCGCGCTCACATCAAGCGGCCCATCAAAGTGCGACTGGACATGATCGACCGGATCGAAATCCTGCCAGCAAAGATCGCAGATTGGCGCGTCCCCCAGCACCGCGCAAAGCGCGCACCGCGAGGGATATAGCCAACTAAAAAAGCTGCTCGAGTAAGTCCTGACTTCGCTCATCTAGCTTCCGCACGTCCAGAATCTCAAATCGCAAACCGTCGACGCTGTGGATCTGCCATCGGCCCGGAGAGGCTTCGTGGGCGCTATCGCGCCAATTGCGAACATAAAACTCGGCTGCTCCACGCTGGGTTTGGACGTCGAACTTCCACATCCCGGCATCCTGCCGCAGGTCTTCGATTTTGCTGACCGTGGGCGTGAAATAACGCCGCTCAAGGTGATCGAGAACCAGCTTGCGCTGGCCGGGCTCCATGCCATCGAGGGTCTCGAGCACGCCCACTTCATGATCGTTCGGCTCCTGTATTGAGATGTACTTATCGGCATGACTCAAGGGGAATGCACGCTTGAGCTGGGCGGCGAGCACGCAGCGGTCTCCTCCGATTTCGACTCGAAGATGGACGCCACCCTCAATCGGGAGGATACGAACCTCGGGGGGATTCAAATACTTGAGCACCGTCTTCATTATCCCGGTCTAAATCGAGTATCGTTTGCCATCCATGGCTGACACGCTCGAGGTCCTGATTAGCGCCGAACAGATTGCCTCCAAAACGCGTGAGCTTGCGGCCCGAATCCGGGCCGAATACGACGACGATCCGATCGTCATGGTGGGCATCCTCAAAGGCAGTTTTCTCTTCCTGGCGGACCTGTGCCGGGCGATGGGCGGCGAGATCGAGATCGACTTTGCCCAGACCAGCAGCTACGGCTCGGGCAAGTCCAGCAGCGGCATCGTCCAAATTCGGAAAGATTTGGATATCAATATCGAAGGCCGCAACGTCTTAATCGTTGAAGACATCGTCGACACCGGATCAACGCTCACGCACCTTCGCGAGCTATGGAGCACGCGCAGGCCGAAAAACCTGAAGGTTTGCTCGCTGCTTTCCAAGCCCGATGCCCGGAAGGTCGAGACGCCGGTGGAATACGTAGGCTTCGAGATACCCAACGAGTTTGTGGTAGGCTACGGTTTAGATCACGGCGAGAGATATCGGAATCTTCCGTATATCGCCATCCTTCGAGAAGGGTGATCTCCCCCAAAAACAAACCCTGCCTGTGGCAAGGATTGAAGGACAACAGGATTAAAGGATAAGGGGTTTGCCCTTGCCTCACCCTTCAAACTCCCACACGGGCATCTCTTCAGGAGCAACATGACGCATCAGTTTCGTCCCAGAAAAGATGGTGGTGGCGGCGGCGGTGGCCGACGCCGAGGCCGCGGTCCGCGTACCGAAGGGCTTCCTCGACAAGATCAGAGCGATCTTGAGGGCCTGCCAGAAATCGATTACAACAGCTTCGATGAAAAAACGCCTGCCGAGCTACTGAAGCTCGCCAAGGCTGCGAAGCTGTCCCCCAACCTTCTCCGCAACGAGCTCATCGAGCAACTTCTCGAGAAGGCGAACGCCGAGGAAGACGCCATTTATTCGCGTGGCATCCTTGAGCTGTTGAATGACGGATGGGGATTCTTGCGCCGCGACAACTATCTGCCTTCGCCGCAAGATGTCTACGTCTCACAGCAGCAGGTGAAGCGCTTCGGGCTGCGGGCCGGCGATATGGTTTACGGCCAAGTGCGCCATCCGAAGGAAGGCGAGAAATACCAGGGCATGCTGCGCGTCGAGAGCGTGAACGCCTTCGGCACGAACTCGCCCGAAATGCATCACCGCAAGAATTTCGACGAGCTGACACCGCTCTATCCTGACGAAGAACTTTGCATGGAGACGTTGCCGGACAACATCCCGGCGCGCATCGTCGATCTCATCTCCCCGCTAGGAAAGGGCCAGCGCGCCCTGATCGTCTCTCCGCCCAAGGCGGGCAAGACGACGATGATGAAGACGATTGCGAATTCCATCACCGCCAATCATCCTGAGGTTTATCTGATGGTGCTGCTCGTGGACGAGCGGCCCGAAGAAGTCACCGACATGCGCCGATCCGTGCGTGGACAGGTGATTTCATCGACCTTCGATGAACCTGCCGAGAATCATATGCGTGTGGCGGATCTTTGCCTGGAGCAGGCCAAGCGTCTGGTCGAATCAGGCCGCGATGTTGCGATCGTCCTCGACTCGCTCACGCGTCTGTCGAGAGCTTCGAACCTCACCATAAACCCTTCCGGGCGCACCCTTACTGGTGGTCTCGATCCCTCTGCTCTATATCGTCCTCGCCGGTTCTTCGGCGCGGCGCGAAACATTGAGGAAGGCGGCTCGCTGACGATCGTGGCTTCGGTCTTGGTCGACACGGGCTCCAAGATGGACGAGTCGATTTTTGAGGAATTGAAGGGCACGGGCAACAGCGAAATCGTGCTGGATCGCGAGCTCTCCGAGCGCCGCATCTGGCCGGCGATCGACGTGCGAAGATCATCGACCCGGCACGAGGAACTCCTCTTCAACAAGGAGGAGCTGGAGGGTGTCGTCCAACTTCGCCGGCTCATGGCGAAGGAGCAGAACGGTATCGAGGCGACCGAGCAGCTCATCAAGCTGCTGAAACGCACTCCGACCAACGCGATGTTCCTGGAAAGCGTCATCTCTCGCACCCGAGCGTCCGTCTAAGGCTGAATTGTGGCGGAGATATCTGCGCCACAATCCAGAATCGAAACGCAACAGCTCACGTTCGGTTCGCTACTCGAATTCAGCCTCAACGAGATCACCGATATTTTCCAGCGCTGCTTCGAGGGCTACCTTGTTCCTATTGCGCTGACTCCAGTGCTGAAGACCGGCCGCCTACGGCGCGATAGCACGGACCTAACGCGCAGCTTCGTGATCCTGAGCGGTGGCGAACCCGTTTCAATGGCCTTCCTCGCGCCTCGGTACGACCGCATGCGTCTCGCCGGAATGGGAGTCGTCGCGTCGGCCCGTGGGCAAGGAGTTGGACGGGCCGCCGTGGCCGAGTTCCTGCGGCGATCTCGCGAGGCAGGATGTCGAGAGGCCGTCCTGGAAGTCTTCGAGCAAAACGAGGCGGCCTTCAAGCTCTATTCCTCCTTCGGCTTCGCTGTAAGTCAGCGGCTCTACGGATACAGCCGCGCAGGCACCCAACCTATGCCGGCACCCATCCAACTGGCCGAGACGTCTGCGCGCGACTATGTGCGGGCGGTGTCGGCCAGTGAGGATTCCTTACCGTGGTTTCACGAGTCAGAGCAGGCAGCTCTGATATCCCTGCCGACACGCTGCTGGACCCTGGACGGAACCTCGCTGGCGATCTTCAGTCCTCCCAGCCCCGGCGGAACGCTCGTGCTGCAAGGCTTCTACACCCGCGCCGACGCCAGGCGACAAGGGAAAGGCAGCGCGCTCATCAGCGCGATTGAGCAGCACTTTGCTCCCGCTAGATGGATGCTGCCCCAAATCTTTCCGGAAGCGGTGGAGCCGTTCTGGCTGGCGAACGGTTTCGAGCGCATGCCGCTCAATCAGTTCGAGATGCGGCTTACGCTCTAATCGCGGAACATTGCAGAGGGCCAAGCGGTATCGTAACTCCATGCCTGAGGACTTGCCGGAAGACGAGGGGCCAGATAACCTCGACGAGCCGCCTGCGTTCTTTCCGCTCGACAGCGGCGCGCCGACCCGCGAGCCCGGCGCGATGGGTCAGCTCATCGAAGTCCAGATCGAAGGCATCTTCGCCGCCGACAGCAACGGCAATACGTCCCGCTTCGTCCTTGTCAGCGACGGTGAGCGGAAGCTGCCGATTCTGATCGGCGGCTTTGAGGCTACGGCGATTACCCTTCCGCTCGAAGGCACGCGTCCCGACCGGCCGCTGACTCACGATCTAATCAAGAATATCCTTGACCGCGTCGATATCCGGCTCGACCGGGTCGTGATCGACGATCTTTGGAACGGCATCTACTACGCGAAGCTGTATTTGCGGGACGGGCGCGAGGAGATGGAGATCGACGCGCGGCCATCGGACGCCATCGCGATGGCGGTTCGGTTTGACGCGCCGATCTATGTTGCCGATGCAATTTTGGATCAGGGACTCGAAGAGTAGATCTACTTGTTGGTCTGAATGTGGCTATAATATAGTCATGTTTCGGGTCAACATTGCGGAAGCCAAAGCGCGATTCAGCGAAATTCTCGAGCGGGCTCAGCTGGGGGAGTCCATTGAGATTTGTAAGCGCAATCAGCCCCTTGCGATTCTCGGCCCCGTCGCCAAGCAGGGAAAACGGGTGTTTGGCCAGCATGCGGGCATGATCCATGAGTGCAAGGGCGCTTGGGGCCCTATGGCCGATGAAGAGCTGCGCGAATGGGAGCCTGATTGAAGTTCCTCGTGGATAGCTGCGTGGTCGCGTGGTTAGCGAATGAACCCACACGAGTCCCTGTCGGGATTCTCAATATCCTGGAAGACCTTGAGAATGCGATCTTCTTGAGTTCGGTCTCTATATGGGAACTGGTTCGTAAGATTCAAAATGGCAGATTGAGCTTCGAGCAGCCGCCCGAGGTCTTCTTTCCAAGCTTGAAAGAAGTTTATGGACTTGAGCCGATGCCCTTTACGCAGGAGGCCGCGCTGATGCTGATGCGCCTGCCTGACATCCACAGGGATCCCTTCGACCGAATGCTCATTTGCCAGGCCCTGGTAGAGGGATGTGCCCTCGTCACTCCCGACCCAGCCATTCGCCAGTATCCCGTTCACACCGTCTGGTAGTAATCTCCACGAGATGGACCTCGCCGCCCGCGCAGCCGAGCTACGCAAGGAAATCGAGCGGCACAATTACCTCTATCACGTGCTCGACTCGCCGGATATCAGCGACTCCGAGTTCGACCGGCTCTTCCATGAGCTTAAAGCGATTGAGGAGGAACATCCCGATCTGCACACATCCGACAGCCCCACCCTGCGGGTAGGGGGGCCACCCGTCGCCGGCTTCCCGTCTCATCGCCACCTCGTGCCGATGCTCTCGCTCGACAACGCGTTTGGACAGGACGAGCTGCGCGCTTTCCACGAGCGGATCGTAAAAGGGTTGGGCGAGGAGCCTGAGTACTTCGTGGAGCTGAAGTTCGACGGGGCATCGATTTCTCTGACCTACGTCGATTCGCTGCTCGAAGTCGCCACCACTCGGGGCGACGGGACGAGGGGCGAGAAGGTGACCCCAAACGCAAAGACTGTTCGAGGGATACCGTTGCGACTGCGTGAGGACGTGCCGGGCACGATCGAGGTTCGGGGCGAGGTGATCATGCTGAAATCAGTGTTCGCCGAGCTAAACGATCGCCGCGCGGCGCGTGGGGACCAGGTGTTCGCGAATCCGCGCAACGCCGCGGCTGGCGGATTGCGCCAGCTCGACAGCCGCCTGACTGCGGAGCGCAAGCTGAACTTCTTCTGCTACGGGCTGGGGGCGGTTCGGCTTCGGCGCAACCTCTTCGAGGATGCTGAGCCGGATGATGGGAGGCGGGAGGGGACGCTCGCCGAAACCCAGAGCAGGACGCTCGCGAAGCTGCGCGAGCTAGGCTTCAATGTTCATCAGGAAGCTCGCACGGTCTGCAGCTTCGATGATCTGTGGGAATACGTCAGTTCGTGGGAGCACCGTCGGCCGGGCCTGCCATTCAACATCGATGGCGCAGTCATTAAGGTGAACCCGCACGATCAGCAGGAGAAGCTCGGCTTCACCTCGCGCGGCCCTCGCTGGGCGGTTGCGTATAAGTTTCCCGCCGAACAGGCGTTTACGCGGCTCATCGCGATCCTGACTCAGGTTGGACGCATCGGCACGATCACGCCAGTGGCTGACCTGGAGCCGGTGGTCCTAGGTGGTGTGACCGTCACGCGGGCAACCCTTCACAACTACGAGGACCTGCGCCGAAAGGATCTGCGGGAAGGCGATGTCGTGATCGTTCAGCGAGCAGGGGATGTGATCCCAGAGGTTGTCGGGCCCGTGCTCGACAAGCGCGTCGGCGATCTACCCGTGCCGCAGGAGCCGACGGAGTGCCCGGATTGCGGGACACCGCTCATTCGCACGCCGGGCGAGGTCGCCTTGAAGTGCCCGAACCGGGCATGCCCAGCGCAAGTAGCGGCCAAGATCCGGCACTTCGTGATACGCGGAGCGATGGACATCGAGGGTCTCGGGGAGAAACTGATCGACCGGTTTCTCGAGCTTGGCTATCTAACGGATGTGGCCAGCATCTACCGGTTGCATGAGCGGCGCGAAGAGCTGATCGCGCTTGACCGGCTGGGCGACTTGAGCGTGGACAATCTACTTGCCGGCATCGAGGCAAGCAAGACGCGACCGCTGGATCGCTTCCTATTTGCCCTCGGCATTCGTTTCGTAGGGGACCGGGGCGCGCACGACCTGGCGCTGCATTTCGGCTCGATCGAGGCGATCCGCAGAGCCACCTACGAGGACTTCATGAAGGCGCCCGACGTCGGCCCGCGCACGGCGAGCGAGGTGAGCGAGTGGCTTGACGAGGAAGCGAACCAGCGGCTCCTTGACGAGCTTCTTGCACAGGGCGTTAATCCATCTGACCCCGAACGCCCGCAGGGCGATCTCTTCACCGGGCAGAGCATTGTATTCACGGGTTCTCTCGAGCGATTTACCCGCGAGGATGCGGAGGCGGTGGTTATCAAGCTTGGCGGGAAAGCGGCGGGATCGGTGAGCCGGAAGACGGCGTTCGTGGTTGCCGGGCCGGGGGCGGGGGCGAAGCTTGCGAAGGCGGCGGAGTTTGGGGTGCCGGTCTTGACCGAGGAAGAGTTCTTGGCGAAGCTGCCGCTTGGGTCATTGTGACGTTCGAGTATGTGCCGCGAGATGGCCGGTTCGACCCAGCGCTGTGCATCCGGGTCGGCCAGGTCTTTCGGTGGCGGTGCGCTGATGGAGTCGTCCGAGGGGAGGATGGGGATACTCGATATAGCATCGAGCCCCCTCACCCCAACCCACTCCCCCGGAGGGGAGAGGGGGCCGGAAGGTTCGGGGTCGAAACCTCGGCCACGAAGGCTGAGTTCGAGCGCCTGTTTTCGCTGCATCTCGATGCCAATGAGATCGACCGGAAGCTGATCGTCGCTGCTCCAGAGATCGAGCCATATCTGGGGCATTCTCCGGGCCTGCGCATGATGCAGCCAGCCGATGCCGTCGAGGTCTTCTACTCGTTTCTCTGCACCGCCAACAACCATCTCCGCCGCATTGTGCCGATGGTGAACATGCTCGCGAAGTATGGGGATGGACGGTTCCCCTCGTCTGAAGTCGTCGCCTGCATTCCTGAAGCGGAGTTGCGGTCCAAGGCCTTCGGGTACCGCGGAGCGACGATCCCTCGGGCGGCACTGGAAATTCTTCGTCGCGGAGGCGATCAGTGGCTCTACTCGTTGCGCGACTTGCCCTATGAGGATGCCCATAACGAGCTGTTGTCTATCTTCGGCGTCGGCCGAAAACTCGCCGACTGCATCGGCCTGTTCGGGCTTCATCACACCGAGGCGGTGCCGATCGATACGCATATGTGGCAGGCAGCGACTCGGGTCTTCTTCCCCGATTGGCAGGGGCAGCCGTTGACCGAGGAGCGTTATCTCGCGGTGCGCGATTTCTTTCAGGACCGATTTGGCAAGCTCGCCGGATGGGCGCATCAACAGTTGTATGTCGGCAATTTATTGCGAAATTTGCCTCCCCAAAACCCTGATTTTTAGACGAGCTAGCTTGATTCTTCGCGCGGCTTTGCCGCTTGATCTCCCTCCCCCAACCCCCTCCCTCAAAGACGAACCACTTTGAGGGAGGGAGCTTGTCGCTACAATGAAGCGTGCGCTCGCTGGATTTGACTCTGTTCCACTGGATCAACGATTGGGGCGTTGAGTGGCGGGGGTTGTTCGTTTTTTTCAGCGAGGCCACCAAGGAAACGCCCGTCCGCGTTGGGCTCGTCATCGTCACTGCGCTCTTGATCGCGGCAGGGCCAACCACTCGAAAAGCCGCGCTCTTGGGGCTCGTGGCGGTTCTCATGGCGAACAGCCTGAGCGATGGATTCAAGCACCTCATACCGATGCTCCGCCCTTGCGCTGAGCTGAACGACATCACCCTGCGCGTCGGGGCGCTCAAGAGCTTCGGAACGGCAAGTTCTCATAGCGCCAACATGGCAGCGCTTGCCCTCGTGTTTTGCTACTACTTCAACTGGTGGGGCACGCCGTGGATCGTCGTGGCCATCCTTACCGGACTGGCACGCATCTACGTGGGGGTGCATTACCCCTCTCAAGTGTTGTTGGGCTATTTGTGCGGCCTGACATGCGCGTTCGTCGTGATCAAGAGCTGGGAGGCGTTTGTACGGCTCCGCAAGGCGAAACAAGATGCCCGCGCCGAAACCGGAGCTTAAGCCTCACCAAACCAGCCTGATCATGGCCGGAGTTGTGACGCTCGTGCTTTGGGTGCTTCCGTGGTTCGCGTTTCTCGCGGTGCCGATGCAATGGCTGAACACCCATCTGCACGAGTTCTGCCACGCGGTGATGGCGGTGCTGACGGGCGGACCCGTACTCAACATCATCGTCCATGCCGACGGCAATGGCGTGGCCATCGCGGGCGGCAGCCCTTTGCTCGTCTCGAGCGCGGGCTATGTTGGGGCGAGCATCGTCGGTGCGCTGACGATCATATGCAGCCGGACGGAAGCCGGCGCTTCGGCTTCGATGCGCATTATCGGCGGGCTGCTGGCGGCCAGCCTGATCTTCTGGGTGCGCGGGGACGCGGTGGGCATCGCGAGCGGCATTGGGTGGGCGATCCTGCTCTTTGCTTTGCCGCACGTTCTGCGAGGCCGGAGCCTCGTCTTCGCGGCTCAATTCGTCGGCATGCAGCAGTGCCTGATGTCCGTTCAGGCACTTTACATCCTCCTCCACATCAGCGCGATACCCGGGGCTCACAGTGACGCTGACAATCTTCAGCAGGCGACGGGAGTTCCGGCAATAATTTGGGCGCTCCTTTGGAGCGCCCTTGGAATCGGAAGCTTGGTCCTCGCGCTTAAGCTTGCGTGGCGTCGGGAGCGGGAATCGTAACGTCGAGCGGCTGACTCAGATCGACGTTGCCGATGCTCTCAACAGGGCTGCCGTTAATGAAGAATTGCATCTTCTTAACCTCGGGGAATTGCCCGAGGGTCTTCGATAGACCCTGCAGCAGCGTTTCCTCGTCCGAGGAGCCGTACGAGCTTTGGAACGCCGGATCGAATTCGATGTGGGCGAGTCCATCGACCACTGTGCAGCTCAGGGCATGGCCCTTGGCGAAGTGGGTGTTCTCGAGATAGCGGTTGATGGCGAAAACCATCGGGTCCGCGCCCGTAGGCACCTTCTCGGTGCTCTTCTCGAAGGAGAGATTGCCACCGGAGGATCTCGGGATCAGAATCTCCGCCGAATCCTTGGCCCGCACCGGGACCTTCTGAGCCTCGTGGCCTAGGCTGGACCTGCGCAATGCTGGTGGTATTTGCGCCGCGTCGGGCGTGTTCTTAACGTACATGCCCACGGCAGCCACGCCGCCGGCACCGGCAAGCATCAGCGCGATGACCGCGCCATAGTTAGTTTTTCTTTTCATCGCCCAGGAAAACCTTAAGTCCCTTCACGACTCCCGTCGCGACACCGTTCTGAAAGTCGTCAGTCTGCATTCGCCTCCGGTCCTTCGCGGTATTCAGGAAGCCGCACTCGACCAGCACCGCCGGCATCGTAGCACCTCGTAATACGGCGAAGCCGCTGCGATAGATGCGCGTATCGCTCCACACGCCCATGCCGCCGAGTCCGCTGATCTTGGTGACCTCGCGCTGAATGCAATCGCCCAGGAGCTGCGAAATCGAATCCCGCCCGTGGAAGAAGGTGATCGTTCCACTCGCCGTATTGTCGAGCTCGTTCGAGTTGATGTGGATCGACACAAAGAAGTCGGCACCGTTGCGCTTCGCAATCGCCGGCCGCTCATTAAGCGGAATAAAGACGTCGGTCTTTCTCGTCATGATCACGGTCGCGCCCTCATTGGCCAGCCTCTGGCTCACGAGCTTAGCGATCGACAGCGTGAGGTCCTTTTCCCTGACTCCAGGCTCCTGCGTGCCATTGTCGTAGCCGCCATGGCCGGCGTCGACGACGATCGTCTTGCCCGCGAGCCGGCCATTTCCGACATCCGGCTTAAGAAGCTGAATTTGGAGTCCGGAGCCAGAGAGTGAGTATTCAATCCCCATCGGCCGTGCGAGTTGCATCCGAATGATGAGGCTGCCGTTCTCTTGGCGAGTGTCCACTTCCCTAATCGTCGCACCTTTTACAAAGGCGAAATCGGTAACGTTCTTGATCGCGCCCGGGAGGGAGATTTCAATCGTCTTCGGATCGAGACGGCTGAAGGTGGGCGACTTCGCGAGGCGTCCGTTGATGCGCAAGGTCAAAGCCGAAATACGCGCTCCTTCCGTGTCCATAATCAGCGGCCCAACCTGCGCGGGGGCTCCCGCCAGGATAGGGGTCGTTTCCGAGCCTTGCATGTCCGGATTAGACGCCGGATCGTATTCGATCTTGCCCTTCTGCTGCTGGGTGATCGGAACCTTCGGATCTTCCCGAACGGGTCGCGCCAGCTCCTGCTGCTCCTCCGGTGAGGTGGTTGGGGCGCCTACATCGAAGGAGAAGCTGTGGCCGGAGCTGAAGCTGCGCTGGCTGATCTGCGGCGTGAACCGCGGTTCCAACACGACTCTTACCGTATCGGGCTTGTACTGGCCGATCCGCGATGTGCCGTCGAGGGACACGTCGGCACGACGGTCGAGCTTGGCACCGACAATGTCGACGACGACCCGCGTTGGATTATCCATCACCGTCACTTTGGGCTTGACGTCGAGGGAGCTCTCTATGGTGAAATGCCCTTTGCGAATACGGACCGCAGTGAGCTTGGAGAGGACGACCAGCTGCGAGTCGTCATTCCAACTCGTATCCCCACCCAGCTTCTGCACAAGCTCTCGTAGGGGGATCATCGAGCGACCGCCGATCTCACGGGTGGTGATTCGTGTGCGACCCCCATCACCTCGGATCTCGGCGCCATCGGGGCGCATAGTGTAATCCCAACCAACGTAATCGAGGAACGTGAAAGGGACGAAGCATTCATCATCGACGCGCACGCAGCGCTCGTTGATAGTGCCCATGTGGGTGAAAACGACGTCGACCGGGCTTTGTGCTCGGGCTACGCTCGTCATCGCCATCCATGGCAGGAGAGCGAGCATTATTCTCTTCATGAGATAGAGTCCGTAACGCGGATTGTACACCGTTCTCGACCAGTCGTCAACTTCTCAGCCATATCGGTATGAATACGGGCACATGCGCACGCTTCATTCCAAGTGTCGGCTAGAAAGCGGTAAACCGGATGGACGAGATGGAGTGTACAGTCTCGGTTGTCCAGACGCGTGATGTACACGATTCGCCGCATCCGAGACAGGATTGCAGGGTTGGAGGATTGGAAGATTGAACCTGGTGGTGGCATGGCGTAGTCCTTCTGTCTTCTAAGCCTCCATCTTTCCCTTCCGCATTCGGGCGATTAGCTCAGCTGGTAGAGCGCCTCGTTTACACCGAGGATGTCGCGGGTTCAAGTCCTGCATCGCCCACCACCCTCTTGGGCTTCTTTGAGCCACAGGGGACACGGAGAGCATAGGGAACACAACGGCTCTGCGTCCAGCAATCAGCAATCACCCTATCAGCCCATCATCCCCCGCCCATCAGGTATCACAACGCGGTGAGGATTGCGACGCTCAACGCCGCCGGCATACGCCCGCGCATGCCGCTGATTCTCGACTGGCTCGCCGTCAACGAGCCGGATGTGCTCGCCATCCAAGAGACCAAGGTCGAGGACGACAAGTTTCCCCGCGACGAGATTGAAGAGCTGGGCTACCACGTCGCCGTTCATGGCCAGAAGAGCTGGAATGGGGTCGCAATCCTGAGCCGGCACCCAATCTACAACGAGCGTCAGGGCTTTGACGACGAGCTATTCCCGACCGATGCCCGCATCCTCTCGTGCGAGACCGGCGGCGTGAAGATCGTCAATACCTACGTGCCGAATGGCACCGCCGTAGGAACGGATAAGTGGGACTACAAGCTCAGGTGGCTCGACCGCTTTGCCAGCTACCTGCGGCAGAATTACCGGACCGACGATTCACTCGTGTGGCTTGGCGACGTCAACATCGCCCCGACTCCCGACGACGTGTACAACTCACGCCGGTTCCTCGGCGGAGTGGGCCACCATCCGGAAGAATTCAAGCGCCTGGACCGAATCCTCGAATTCGGGCTGACCGACGTCTTCCGCAAGTTCCACCAAGGCCCCGGCTATTACAGTTATTTCGATTTCGTCATCGTCACTTCGGTGGCGAAAAACTTTGGATGGAGGATCGACCACATCTACGCCACCGGTGCCCTGGCGGAGAAATGCACGAAATGTGTGATCGACAAGGAGGCGCGGATGCAGGAGAAGCCGAGCGACCATACCTTCGTCGTGGCGGATTTCGATCTCTAACCTGCCGACGCGCACTACTTCCTCGCACGTATAAACAAAGACATGCCCTTTCGCCGCGCCCTTCTCACCCTCGCTTTGCTGCCCGCGATCGCGGCCGCCGATCTGCACTACACTCTCGCACCAGAGCCGCAACACAAGTCGGTGCGGGTGACCATCGTCGTCGAGAAGCCGAACGCCACCGAAACATTCAGAATCCCGGCCTGGTGCCCCGGCTTCTACTTCCTGCTGAACTACGAAAAGAAGATCAGCGATTTCAAAGCGGTCGATGGCGCGGGGAAGGAACTGGCCGTGGAGCATGGCTTTGATCCACGGCAGTGGACCGTGAAGGATCCTTCAAAGAAGCCGATTACTATCAGTTACCGCGTTCTCGGCGACGACCCCGGCCTGGGCTTTTTCGGTACCAGCGTGATTGCCCACACCGCGTTCGTGAATGGGCCATCGGCATTCATGTACGATCCGGAAAGGCTCACGGAGCCCGTCAGTCTGAAGGTGACGCTACCGGACCGATGGGACATCGCCACGTCGATGGACTCCGCGCCGGGGGGATATAAAGCGAGCGGCTACGACGAGCTAGCCGACCATCCGATCCAGATGGGGCATTTCGAGCGCCGCAAGTTTGAGATCAAGCGTGTCCCCTTCGAGGTCATTTTCGTTTCCAAAGATCAGCAGTACCGACCCAATCTCACTGACGAGACGGAGCGCCTAAGAAGGCTCTCTGCTCCGGCGATCGAATTGTTCGGCGGTGCGCCCTTTAAGCGATATGTGTACATATTTCACTTAGCCGTAGGAGACTTCAACGGCGGGCTCGAGCATCGAGCATCGAATACGCAGGCCATCAACAACACCCGGCCGCTGGGCATCGACGAGCTTGCGACCCATGAGTATTTCCATGCCTGGAACGTCAAGAACATCCGGCCCAAGGTGCTCGGCCCGTTCGATTACACCCGGCCCAATCGAACGTCGAATCTCTGGTTTGCAGAGGGCGTGACCGACTATTACGCATACCTGACCGCATACCGAACCGGATTGCACGACGCGAACTGGCTCATGCGCTCGATTTCCGGCCAAATCCGCGACTTGCAGCGAAGCAAAGTGCGGCTGCAAAAAACGCTCGCGCAATCGAGCAGCGAGACCTGGGAGAACGGCGGCTTCGGTATCGGCGATCTAAGCTATTACACCAAGGGCCTGCTTGTAGGCTGGATATTCGACGCGGCGATCCGCGGGGCGACGAACGGGCAGAAGTCGCTTGACGACGTGATGCGGCTAATGTACGCGCGGTACCGTCTCCCTCAGGTGGGCTATGCGGAGGATGGCATCCTCAATGCGATCAACGAAGTGGGCGGCACTGACTTTACAGAGCTTTATCACCGCATGGTCGACAGCACCGACGATCTGCCCTACGAGCAGGTGCGTCAGATGGGCCTCGTCCTCGATCCAGACCTGAACGCCGTGTTCGACGTGTCTGCCGACACCAAGGCGGTTAAGCTGCGCAACGGCTGGCTAAGTCGTGCGGGCAGTGTCGGTCAATAGCACGAGGACTCCCGCTAGGAAGCTCCAAAGGGCGACGTATAGCAGCAACGGCTGCAGCAACCCGAGGGCGGCGCTGGCCATTGCAGCCTGAAAGAGCGCCTTGGGTCGCGGTTCGACCACAAGCGCGTGCCGCACTCGACTGAAGAAATAGCGGTCGACGAACGCCGCCATCAATCCGCCAACCAGCACCGAGCCGAAGAAGCCGGGCGAACAGGCGAACTCAATGTAGCGCGCAAGATTGAGCGAATCTCGCTTGTCGTAACTGGGCAGGAGATTGCCGGGTGCCCAGACGAATCCGTGCAACACGACCGCACCATCGGCGAGCGGTATGAGTGCAAGAAACGGCAGCATCCATATGCGGAAATAGCCCTCGCCGACGATCAGCGCGAGCAGCGGCAGAAAGGCGAAGGGCCACACTCCTGCCACCCACCACGGGTCGTTGAAGACGCCCCACGCGAATAGGAACAGGCCAAACGAACGGGCGAGCCAGACAAGCGAAGTGCCGCGAGCCAAGACGCTCGCCCCGGTGAGATAGACAAACAGTGCGGCGACGCCCTCGGGCGAAACCGGCAGCACGTTCTGCCCCAACACGTTGCTGTAGGCGCCCCAGAGGGGCGGCGACGGCGCGGTTGCAATCAGGCCAATCAGGGCAAACGCTAGCATCGGGTGGGCTCGCTCGGACCTGACGCGGATGATCGCGCCGAGAATATCCGCAGCGACGAGAAGGATGAGGAAGACCAGCGGGAGAGTGAAGGAGAAGGCGGCCTGGCCGCCGCTACGAGTGAACGATCCCGCGGCGAGGATCGCGGCGGGAATTAGGCTGGTCGCCTTCATCGCGGCAACCCCGAACCTCGCCTTCTCATCGAGACTGATCAGATAGATCGTGCTGCCGACGAAGAACGCGCCAAGGAAGCAGACGACCGAGAGCAGGAGCGGCGAGACGTATTGCACGAAGGCGAGCCATCGGTTCGCGCCGCCCCAGTTGCTCGCATCGTTGTCCACCCATCGAAAGCGCTCTAGGTGTAACAGGAGCGCGCCGACCTGCGCCGCGGGAATAAGGCCGGGGATGCCATAGGGTTTCCAGAGTGGCAATTGCTTCGGCCAATTGGCCCCTCGCAGCCAGGCTTGGCTCCAGCGCTGCCGGGCCGGGGGCGGGTATTCAACCACCAGCACGCGCCCTCCGGCGCGTTTTACAATCGCCGCCACGTCGTCCCAGCTTTCGGCCTCCGCGACCCAAAAGTCGCCGGGAGCATTGGCGGTCACGTTCGGCCCTTCGAGGGCCAGAAGAAGCGCCCGTGCCGAGGAGATGCCGCTCCGAGGCAGAAGCAGTTTGGTCTTGCCAGTCACCAACTCCGACCGCGCCGTAAAGTAGCCGCGACTGTTCAGACTCGCAAACTCCTGAGATATCCAGGTCTCGCCTTGGCGGCTGAAGATCAGCTCGTCAGAGTCGCGATCCCAGTCGACGCCGGTGAGAAGTGACAGAAGGCGATTCTGGCCCTCAGCCGTCGCCGCGGGCGGCCAAAGGACCCATTCGCCGTGAATGTAATTGCGCTCGTCGACGATAGGGCCAGCGCGTTCGGGGTTGATGAGAACCAACGCATCAGCCGCGCGAGCGGTGATCGATACAAGGGAAAGAAGGCCGATAAAGAGCGCTTTCACGCCTTCCCGAGCGCCTTGAGGGTGGCGGCTATAACGACGTCTGGAGCTAGCTGCCCAAGATCCTGGTTCGGCGCCTGAAGCACATGGTGCGGCGCATAATGATGGCCCCACTTGATCGCTGGGGTCGGGCCGAAGAGCGTCACGGTAGGGGTTCCTAGTGCGGCGGCCAGATGCATCACACCGGTATCGCCGCCCACCGCGGCCCTCACGGAGGCCAACACCGCCATCGTTTCCCGAATGCTCGTCTTGCCGACGAGGTTGATAACCGGCCTTTTGATCTTCAAGGCGAGAGCATCGGCAGCTGGAATTTCCTCGGCACCGCCGACAAACACCAGTGGCCCTTCGACAGCGGCAGCTATGCGCTCGTAAAGCTCGCTGGGCACCTGCTTGTAGCCGTGGCGCGCCCCCGGCTGGAAGGCAAGTCGCGCCCCAGAGGCCAGATGGCTGCCCCTCTTGCGTTCGATAGCATCCAGCTCCAGCTCCGGCTCGACCCGACTGGGATCCAGGCCCGCGGCTCGGGCGAGATCGAGGTAAGACTTCGCCTCGAAATCCTCGGCGTGATATTGCACCGAGCGAGTCAGAAGGAACGAGCGATTCTCCGTTCCATGGCCGATGCGGATCGGTATCTTCGCCAGCCGCGCGAGCATCGCCGCACGAAAGCTCCGATTGACGAGGAAGGCGACATCGTAGCCCTTCAGACGAAGCTTGCGTGCCTGAGTCATCGTCTCGCGCAGCGTCTTGATCTTCTCGACGTGCATGAACGAGACGCGGCTTTCGAGGTGCCACAGGACTTGCTGCACGCTGGGCAGCGCCAAAACCTCGACGTGCGAGTAGTTGTCGGCGAGGGTGCTCAGGAGCGGCTCGGTCATCACCCCGTCGCCGAGAAACTGCTTGAGGAGAACGATCGTCCGCTCGGGCCGCACGGGCAGATTATAGCCGCCATACTTGCCCCATGGAGGACTTCACGGTCCGCATGGCGGGCCCCGCCGATGTGGACGCCATTGCCAGGCACCGATGCATGATGTTTTTCGACATGGGAGTTCTTGCCGAGCATTTGATTCCCGCGCTGATGGAGGCATCGGCGGCTTATTTCTCCACGGCGCTCGCAACTGGCCGTTACCTAGCGTGGGTTGCCGAGTTGAGGGGCAGCGGCCGGGTCGTAGCGGGCGGCGGAATGCTCATCAACGAAGTCCCGCCGCGCCATCATCCAAGCGGAAAGGTGCTGCCAGCCGGCCTGCAGGGGCTCATTGTCAACATGTACGTCGATCCGGAGTTCCGCCGGCGCGGCCTTGCTGCGCGGCTCATGCGAGAGATGATCGCCTATGCCAAGATCAGTGGTCTTCCAAGTCTCGTCTTGCACGCTTCCAAGGCGGGAAGGCCGCTTTACGAGCAATTGGGATTTGAACCGACGAACGAGATGCGGCTCTACCTATGATTCGTCGTCTTCTTGCGCTTTTGCCTTTTCGACCGCCATGCGTCGGATCAAGAGCCCGCCGATCGCGAGAGCGCCGATCGCCAAGGCACCAATCGCCAGCGCGCCAACGGCGACGGGCTTGGCTTGGGTAGGTTGCTTCTCAGGCTCAGGCGGTTTTATTGGCTTCGGTTTGGCGCTCATGTCGGACCCCGCTAATAGTCTACTGGACGCAGATAGGATTCCCCAATCGCGGATGAGCTGAGCATAGCGACGGTGGGCAGGCGGCGCTTCCAATGGGTCGAATCGACGCGCTTCCAAACGCGTTCGACGTCGGCGGGAGCGAAGCCCATCTCGACGAGCTTGGACTGGCTGTAACCCTGCGTCATGTAATGCAGGATCTTGTCCGCCTGATGGTAGGTGATCCCAAAATCGCTCTCGTCAGTCTGCCCCGCGATCAGATCGGCGCTGGCCGGCTTCTTGATGATCTGCTCCGGCACTCCGAGGCAACGGGCGAGCTGCCAGACCTGGATCTTCAAGAGATCGCCGAGGGGGTTAATCGGGGGCGAATCGTCGGCGTGCCACGTGTAGTAGCCGAAGAGCCGCTCGCTCTTATTCCCGGTCCCGACGGGCAGACCGCCCAGGGCAGCCGATTGGTCGAATAGCACGATCATCCGGGCACGAGCGCAGATGTTGCCCAGCCTCGCCGGGGTAACGGAGGACTCCAGCGCCGCATATCCATCGACCATTCCCGTGATCTCGATCGTGCGGCAAACGATGCCCAGATCGTCGACAACCATTTGCGCATCGTCGAGGCTTGCTAGGGATGAGATCTTGTAGGGCATGCGGAACGCATGCACGTTCGCGGGTCCGAAAGCGCTGGCGCACAGGTAGGCGACCACGGCGGAGTCGACCCCGCCGGAGAGGCCAAGCACGACCTTATCCATCTTCCGCCTTACCACGCACTCAAAGCGAAGAAACTTGACCAGCCATTCGGCGACGAGCGGACAGTTGATGTCGAGGATGCCGTCGGAGAGCGGATCGTTCAGTCGCTCGCGAATCACGCGCAGAGCCATGGGGATAGATTACCGGCGAGAACTGATTGGTAACGCTGGATGGATGATCAGTAATCTGTGATCGGCGATCTGCGATCTGCGATCGTCTATTCGTACGAATCGAGAGGTCGGCGGCTACATGGCACGTTCGCAACCAGCCATCAACCATGCCCATCACCATCACTCCCGGTCCTGGGTCTTTGAATCGTTCTTCCCCGCTCCGCTGTACAGTAATGCGGGAGCGATCCCAGGAGAAAGAATTCGAAATGACCACGCCTGCAAAAGTTGGCCTTGCCGTAATCGTCGCCGTGATCGGCTTCGTGATCGCGCTTAAGATTCTCGGCATCATCGTGGGTTTGCTGATCCCAGTTGCGATCCTTGCCGGCCTTGGGCTGATCGTCTACGGTCTGCTCGGCGGCCGCAGCATGCTCCCCGGTAGCCGGCGCTACCTGCCGTAAACGCGTTCGCCGCCTATATAGACCTCGCGAGCATGTTCGAGGCCGAAGTAGTAGGCGATCTCGCGGTAATCCTTGGTGTCGAAGATGACGAAATCGGCTCGCTTGCCTGGCTCGAGCGAGCCGATTTGCTGTCCGCGGTTCAGGCTGTGGGCGGCATTGATTGTACAGGCGATGATCGCCTCCGCCGGAGTCATCTTCGTCTGTGTGCAGGCGAGCGACATTACCATCGGCAGCGAGGGGCAGGGCGACGTGCCAGGGTTGAAGTCGGTTGCGAGCACGACCGCCAAGCCCTCATCAATCATCTTCCTCGCCAGCGGATATTTCGCCTTGCCTAGCGCGTAGACCGAGCCGGGCAAGAGGACTGGCTGGACACCTGCCTTGGCCAATGCCTTGATTCCGTCCTCATCGCTCTGCTCAAGGTGATCGGCGGTTTGCGCGCCAAGCTCAGCCGCAAGCTTTGCGCCGCCGCTGTTAGTTAGCTGGTCGGCGTGGATTCGCAGACCCAAACCGAGTTCTTTGGCGCGGCTCAGTATCTTTCGCGAGTCGTCCAAGCTGAAGTAGCCCGGCTCGCAGAAGACGTCGCAATACGCGGCGAGCCCAGCTTCAACGACGGCAGGAAGCATCTCGTCCAAGATTGACTTGAGGTATTGGTCGTTGTTTGCTCCGGGTGGAAGCGCATGAGCCCCTAAGAAAGTCGGGACCACCTGCTGGGGGCCGATATTCTTCATGACGCGCAGCATCTTCGCCTCTTCGGCCAGGCTTAGGCCGTAGCCTGACTTGGCTTCCAGGGTGGTGGTGCCGCAGCGCAGCATCCATTGGAGGTGCTCGTTCGCGCTGGCCGTGAGCTCTTCTTCGGTTGCGGCGCGGGTTTTTGCTACTGTGGAACGGATGCCGCCGCCTTTGGCAGCGACCTCTTCATAGGTCGCGCCTTCGCTCCGCATTTCGAATTCATCGACACGGTTGTCGCCGAATACTGGGTGAGCGTGCGCGTCGACAAGCCCCGGCAGAATGCAGCAGCCGCCTGCGTCGATAATCTCCGTCGCTCTTGATTCAATCTCGGCGCGATAGTTCACGTCGACGATTCGACCATTGTCGATAAGCAAAGCGCCATCGGGGACGATGAACAGCTCGCGCATCTCCGGGCCGACCCTCGGCCGGGCGTGGCCGGCGCAGGTGACGAGGGTGGCGTTGACGACAGCCTTCACGAGGCCAGCTTCCTCACGAGTACGCCAGAGGCGAACGAGAGCAGGCACTCGGCGGCGGCGAAGCATGTCGCGTCGGCGATATCCTTGGTGGGGTCGATCTCGACAAAGTCGATTGCCCGCACTTTCGCGCTCAGTCCCAGCAGCCTCACCGCCGCTTTGAGATCCCATGGGATCAGCCCACCCGGACGCGAGCCAGGACATGCGGGGGCGAAAGAGCGGTCGAGTACGTCGAGATCGACGTTGACGTAGATCGCATTCACTCGCGGACTGAGGTCGGCGAGGGCTTCGGTTACCACTGCGCCCAGGCCTCGGCGGTGCACGCGATCAGCGCTTACCACCGCAATCCCTGCCTGCTTTGCCAACTCGGCATAAGCGCGTGAGTTCGCGTAGGACTGGATGCCGATCTGCACGATCTGCGTGCCGGGCAGTCCATCTTTCAGCAACGCGCGAACCGGGTTGCCGTTCATCAGGCCGTTGTCGAGATCGCGAAGATCGAAGTGGGCGTCGAGCGTGATCAGTCCCACGTTTTGAACTGGTTCGCCTAAGCCGAGAACTCCGGGGCGAGTGATGCCGTTGTCGCCGCCCAGAAGCACGATCGCGTCCTCCTTGTCCAGCGCCTTCTGCATCGCCTTGGCGACGGGCACGACCGCGCTCTCCGGCGTGTCCAACTCGATGTTGCCGAGATCGCGCACCTTCAATCGGCGCACATCGAGATCGGAATCCACATCGTAGGTGCTAAGGCGCTTGAGGACGGCCCTGATCGCATCGGGGGCTTCATCGCAATGGCCCGGAGTGATCGAGCAATTAAGCTGCGCTCCGAGCACACTAATGCTTCCGGCTGGGTCGGGAAGATGCTCGCCGGCAAGCCAAGCGCTCGCGCGCGGCCAGTTCGGATCCTCGTGCAGTGGGTGCATGATCAGGGCAGAACTAGGACGATCTCCTGTTCGTCCTGCGCAAACGCTTCAATATCAGCTTGACGCGATCTAAGCAGGGACTCGACGATACCCGTGCGACAATTGCCCAGCCTTACACAGATCACCCGAGGGGGAGCACCGCGGACAAGGGCAAGCTGCTCGAAATCTAGATCCTTGCTAACTATCAAGAAGCCGTTGAGTCGCGCAAAGTCCCAGACCGCTGAATCGGACCTTCAATAGCGAACTCGAAAACATGTGCACTCCCTGGAAAGACATCCGAAAGGCGATTGACAAGAGTAGGCGACAGATTCGCGTCGAACAGGAGCTTCATTCGACTTTCGCAGCAAGCATTCGCTCTCGGTCGGCTGCGAAAGCGAGGACGGCGAAGATGTCATTCTGCGTGAGATATGGGAAGTCGGTAAGGATCTCCTCGTGCGTCATGCCGCTGGCGAGGTACTCGAGAACATCTTGAACGGTCACCCGTAGGCCACGAATGCAGTGTTTGCCGCTCCGCTTCCCGGGCTCCATCGTGATGATTTTTCGCCAATCCACGACTTCCATTCTACGACTCCTCCATCGGAATGCGGATACCGTGTTCGTGAGCGAACGAGATCGCCTCCTCGTACCCGGCATCCGCATGACGAATGACGCCCACTCCGGGGTCGCTGGTTAGCACCCGGCGCAGGCGCTCGTCGGCCTCGCACGTGCCGTCGGCGACGATCACCATGCCGGCGTGCTGCGAGTAGCCAATTCCGACGCCCCCGCCGTTGTGAATCGACACCCAGGATGCCCCGCCGGCGGTGTTGACAAGGGCATTAAGCAGTGGCCAGTCGGCGATCGCGTCGGAGCCGTCCTTCATTTCCTCGGTCTCGCGGTAGGGCGAAGCGACCGAGCCGGTGTCTAGGTGATCGCGGCCGATCACGATCGGTGCGGTGATCTCGCCCTTTCGCACCAATTCGTTAATCGCCAGCCCCATCTCGGCACGCTCGCCGTACCCGAGCCAACAGATGCGCGCGGGCAGGCCCTGAAACTGGATTTTCTCTCCGGCGAGTTTGATCCATCGCTTCAGCAGCTCGTTCTTCGGGAAAAGTTTAAGAAGCAGGCGATCGGTCTTGTAGATATCTTCCGGATCACCGCTCAGCGCCACCCAGCGGAACGGCCCCTTCCCTTCGCAAAACAGCGGCCGGATGTATTCAGGCACGAAGCCCGGAATGTCGTAGGCGTTCTCGACCCCCGCTTTTTTCGCCTGGGTGCGGATGTTGTTGCCGTAGTCGAAGGTAACTGAGCCGGCCTTCTGCAGATCGAGCATCGCCTGAACGTGCGTGCCCATCGACCCGATGGAGCGTTTGATGTACTCGTCAGGATTGTCGGCTCGTAACGCTGCGGCTTCGGCGAGAGTGAGGCCAGCCGGGACGTAGCCGTTCAGCGGGTCGTGAGCGCTGGTTTGGTCGGTGAGGATGTCGGGCACGATGCCGCGTCGCACCATCTCGGGAAGAATATCGGCGCAATTGCCGACGAGTCCCACGGACAAGGCTCCTGCCGGCTGGAAACCGGCGCTTCCAGCCAGGATGTCGATAGCCTCATCGAGCGAGTAGGCGATGCGATCGCAATAGCCGCTCTTCAATCGCTTCCGAATGCGCTCGGGATCAACGTCGATCCCGAGAAAATTCGCGCCGTTCATCGTCGCTGCCAACGGCTGGGCGCCGCCCATCCCTCCCATCCCGCCGCTCACCACCAGCTTCCCTTCCAAGGACCCGCCGAAGTGCTTCACAGCAGCGGCGGCAAACGTCTCGAACGTGCCTTGCACGATCCCCTGCGAGCCGATGTAAATCCACGAGCCCGCCGTCATCTGGCCGTACATCGTAAGCCCGAGCTGCTCCAATCGCGTGAATTCGGCGAAGTTGCTCCAATGCCCGACCAGATTCGAGTTCGCGATCAGCACGCGCGGCGCGTCAACCTGCGTGCGGAAGATGCCCACCGGCTTGCCGGACTGAATCAGCAGCGTCTCGTCGTTCTCAAGCGACCTGAGGGATCTGATGATCGCCTCGAAGCATTCCCAGTTCCGCGCCGCCTTGCCTCGCCCGCCGTAAACAATCAGTTCGTCCGGATTCTCCGCGACCTCGGGATCGAGGTTGTTCATCAGCATCCGTAGCGCAGCTTCCTGGACCCAGCCTTTGCAGCTCAACTCCGAGCCGCGTGGCGCTCGAATGGCGGTCTTCGTGGACATAACCCGATTCTACAAGCCCAGAATAGAGCCATGTCCACACGCTCGTTCCTCATCCCCGATCCTCTTGCCGACTACGCCGAGCAAAATTGGATTACCGAACCGCCCCTTCTCGCCCAGCTACGCGCTGACACGCAGGCGAAGATGGAGGATGCGAACATGCAGATCAGCCCGGACCTCGGGCAGTTCCTGACCGTATTGCTCAAAGGAATCGGAGCGAAAAAGACCCTGGAGGTCGGCGTCTTTACCGGCTATAGCTCGACGGTTTCCGCGCTCGCCCTGCCATCCGACGGAAAGGTGATCGCGTGCGATGTGAGCGAGGAATACACCGCCATGGCGCGGGAATTCTGGCGCAAGGCCGGGGTGGAGCACAAGATCGACCTGCGCATCGCGCCGGCGCTTGAGACGCTCGACAAGCTAATCGCAAGCGGAGAGGCGGACTTTGATTTCGCGTTCATCGACGCCGATAAGGGCAATTATTGGCGCTACTTTGATCGGGTCGTCAAGCTCATCCGCAAGGGTGCACTGATCGCGGTGGACAACGTCCTGTGGGGCGGGCGAGTGGCTGATTCAGACAATAGCGAGGAAAGCACTGTGGCCATCCGGGACTTCAACGCCCGCGTCCACAAGGATGAGCGGGTGACCGCGTCGCTGGTTCCCATAGGCGACGGGCTAACTCTGGCGGTCAAGCTCTAGTTGGCGGTCGCAGGCTCGTTGAAAAGGCCCACGCGCTCCAGCTCGTAGCGCCTGAGCATTCCCTCGCGCGAGATGGCAAGACTTACCTTGGACCCAACCGAGCCCTGCATGAGCTTCCGCACTTGCCGGTAGGTGACGTGGGTGCCCAGGTCGGTGCCGTCCACCGAGAGCAACGTGTCTCCCCGTTTGATGCCTACCTTGTCGGCGGGGCTGCCTGGGGCGACGTTGAGCACTCTGGTGTTGCCGCGGCTGTCCGAGCCCCCAATGATTCCCGGCTCGCCCAACTCGGGGTCTGCCGCTCTACCCGTGTAGTTTTCCAGCCAGACTCGCCGCCGTTCGTAATCGACGATGATATTGAAGTTGTGCAGGAAGCCGAAACCCACGGTGCCGTCGCCTTCGGCTGAGCTTGAAGGCAGGTCGATGATGTTCCACACGCCGGCAGGAACCGGAACGCCGAAAATTTTCATGTCCTTCAGCCGCAGGTCCCAGCTATCCACCGGGCCGGAAGCGACGAAGGACTGCTTGACGAACTTCGGCTGATCGTCGGCCTTCCATAGGCCGACCCTCTCGAGCACGTCGCGATGAGTCGTCGCGTAGAAGGCGTTGCCGGTGTCGAGCGCGAGAACCATTTTCTTTCCACCGGGGGTCTCGACCGCCATCTCGAGCGAACTGTGGCCGGTCGGGAGTAGCTTGCAGAGAAACGTCCGTTTGTTGTCGGGCACCCACTTCGAAATGTCGACGGTCTTGGGATAGAACTCAAAACGGCTCTTCTCATAGCTGATGCCGGTGACGTTGTTCTTGATCACCGAGAAGCCCATGATGCCGTCGCAGTGCATGCCGTACGACTCGGTCATGTCGTCTCGCCCGATGATCGCCTCGGGCATGTCCTTGGTATCGATCGTCTGAGTCCCCAGCTTCAGATTATTGATCTTAACAGTAGGCGCTTGGAAGGTGCCGACGAAGTCCTGGAGAGTCATCGTTCCGGTCGGCTTGCCGAGGGCGATGGCATCGCTGACCTCGACAGAGGCTCCAAAGCCCGTGTCGAACATGAGGGAGACCGGCCGGCTATTCACCACCGCGTCCACGATGATCGCGTCTTCCGCCAAGCGGAACGGCACCGTCGAAGACGGAACTGCTTGGTTGGCGGTAGCGAAAATGAGCGCCGTGATCAGATGCATGTCGTTACCAATGGACTTGACGTCCATTCTCACTCACTTATTGCGGCCAAACAAGAGATAAATGGGCAAGATGATCCAGGCGAAGCCCGTGCATGTGCAGAAACCAGCGGGAAGGATCCACATGATGTTGCGGCGGCGGCTGACCACATCGAACATCACAAAGATGATCGTGCCAAGGTTGCTTACCGCTCCGATCGAAAATGCCACGGGATACAGGGGGTGGCGTTGAGCAGCATCGGCGATTTTCTGCGAGGCCGCAAGTATGTCCTTCATGTTTGCGACCCCACCCATCGAGTCGATGGTCTGCGAGAAAACGTATCCGTACAGGATCGCTCCCACCAAGGAGACGCCGGCAAGAAACCACGCAAACCAGGTCCAGGCAGGTCCAAAGCGGGCGATGAACGGAATAGCGTCGGTCTCCGAAGGCGCAGAAGTTTCGGTGATTGCCGTCGGGGTCGGCGGCTCGGGATCGACGATATCGATGCCGTCCTCCTCCCGGATTCTTGCCGCAAGTTCCGCCGAGCTCTTGCGCTCCGGCTCCAGCTCGAGCGACCGCTGAACTTCCGCCAGCGCCTTTCTGCGCTGACCCTGAGCGTAGAGCTGAACCGCGAGGTTGTAATGCGCCTTGGCGCTGTTGGGCGCCAGTTGAGTGGCTTTCCTCAGCGCGTTCTCCGCATCAAGAGGGTTGTCGGTTTGGGCGAGGGCGATACCGAGCAGCAGGTAGGCGTCGGGGTCCTTAGGGTTGTAGAGGATCGACTGCCGAAGCTCCTCAAGCGCAACCTGCGGGTTTTCGGCCTTAATGGATTTCTCAGCCTGTTTGATAAGTTCCCGGGCTTGCTGCTTGGACATTCAGGCTCGGAGTTTACCGGCGGAAGCAGTGATTGACGGTTGAGGATTAAGGAGCTCCAACGATTGGTGGAGTCTGCTCAATACTCAATACTCAATACTCAATACTCAATCCTAATCCCCTCCCGCGTCCTCGCACCAGGATCGTAGAATCTCCGCGACGCTCCAGGCCTGCCAGGGGCAGCCGCCGGCTACTTGGGGCTCGTCACCGTCGTAGACCTCCGAAATCCCACCAAGACCTCGCTCACTGAGCATCGCCTTCGCTTCCTTGAGAATACGCTTCGCCCCGAGCCGGTCGCCGCGCAGCTTGACGAGGGCCGTGCAATAGGACCCGAGAAGCCACGGCCAGACCGTGCCTTGATGGTAGGCGGAATCGAGTTCGGGCAACGTGCCCTCGTACCGGCCTCGATAGCCCGACTCATTCGGGCCGAGGGTGCGGAGGCCGTACGGGGTGAACAGCTCCCGCTCCACGGCCGCTAAAGCCGTCAGCGCAGTCTCGCCGCGCGCGGGTCCGAACGGCAGCGACATCGCAATGAGCTGGTTGGGCCGAAGGGAGACGTCCATTGGGTCGACGGTGTCGACGTAGTGCCCTCGCCCCTCGTGCCAGAACTTTTCTTGAAAACTGGCTTCCGCCTGCTCAGCCGCCTTCTTGTAGATCGTGCTCGGCTTCTTGAGCTTCGCCGTCAGCCATTCCATCACCCGCAGCGCGTTGATCCACAGGCCGTTGACTTCCACCGGCTTGCCGTGGCGGGGGGTTACGACCCAGTCGCCAATCTTCGCATCCATCCAGGTGAGCTGAAGCCCCGACTGTCCCTGCGTCATCAACCCGTCTGCCGGATCGACCTTAATGCCGAAGTCGGTTCCGTTCAGGTGGCATTCGATAAGCTCATGAAGCTGAGGCAGGATTGCCCGCGCAAACGCCTCGTCCCATTCGGCCTCGAGCGTCTTGTGGACCGCGTAGACGAACCACAGGCTGGCGTCGGCCGTGTTGTAGTCGGCAGCGGCGGTCTCGGTGAATCGGTTTGGAATGAGGCCGTTGCGAATGCTGAGTGCGTAGTCGAGAAGCAGCTTGCGAGCCGTCGCCGCCTTGCCGGTTTGGAGGAGGATGCCGGGCAGCGCGATCATCGTGTCCCGCCCCCAGTCGGCGAACCACGGATAGCCAGCGATGATCGAGGTGCGGAGAGGCGTCGTGACGACGAACTTGACCGCCGCGTCGCGAAGCATGTCGCTCAGCTTCGCCGAGCGCGCCTCCGGCTTCGGCCGGCTCCGCGGCTTTTCTGTGTCGCAGGTGGAGGCAACCAGCGAGATGCTCTGTCCCGGAGCCAGCGCGTACCTCAGCTCGCACGGGCAGAAGAGATCGTCTCGAGGGTCGAGACCGCGCACGATCTCCTCCTCATGCTCAAATCGGTAATACCAACCCTGAACCAGCGTGCGCTCGGCTTTGGGGTGGATGAGGCAAAGGGAGACCCCTTCATGCTCGATAGTCGTGCGGTCCTTCGGCTGGTTGAGCTTCTGCGGATACTGATGCGATTCAGTGAAATTTGAATGGTAATACTTATGCGAAACCAGCGGACGCAGGGTTAGTGCGTAAGGTTCCGAGCCGATATTAGTGTACTCGATCGTGCAGGCGTTGGCACCGGGATGCAGGCGAAGGGATTTCTCGAGTTCCATCTCCCCCGCGCGGTAGATCCACACCGCTTCCTGATCGACATGGAAGTGCCGCAAGTAAAGATAGCCTTGCGGGTACATCGCGCCGGGATATTGGTTTGCGCTCAGCCCGATCGGGTTCGAATTGCCCGACTGAACAAACATGTCCACCGCGGGGAGCAGGACGTACCGGCTTGCGGGCGGATTCGTGGCCGCAACCAACAGTCCATGATAGCGGCGAGTGTTCGCGCCGCACGGCGTACCCATGGCATACCCCCCGATCCCGTTAGTGAGCAGCCATTCCTTGCGCTTGGATAGGGCGAGGTTTTGGCACTGCTGCTCGTCAAGGGTGTAGCGCACGCTGTGCTTGCAGTGTATTCCCTCGTCGCTCTAACAAAGATGTTGTGAGATTCATTCGAGAATATGGAAAGAGATACAAGACATGACGATCCGCGACGCAAGAAATCTAGTAGGACTCGACCTAACCATCACCTATCGAGACCGAAATGGGGCTGAGACGTCGTCCACGACATTTGTCCTCAAGGCCGACTTCGTGCCGTTTTACGGCCCGTGCCTTTTCACGAACCAAGGCGAGATCGCCCTCGATCGCATCGTGGCGTGGGAACGCATCGGCGAAACTAAGGCCGCTTAGGCAACTCGCTAATTACGTTGCGGCGCTTGATTTGACGCTGCGACAACGCCTGCAGATCGCGCGTGATGGGCAGCTTTAGCCCGACGATGAATCGGTGCGGATTGCTGCGGTAGAGGACAAACGGCGCCAAGCAGCCGATCTCCTGCGAAAGAAAGATCTCGCGATCAAAGAGGTCCCGGCGATCAGGGTCGTACTTGGCCAGCAGACGGAGCTCGGTGCTGTGGCTCCCATAGTCGAGGCGGAAATTGAGTTGACGCCGTCGATCGAGTACGTCGAATGGAAAATTGGGCGTGCCGAAATCTTTTGACGCCGCATACGAGGCGGCGAAGCGCAACCCCTCCTTCGGCTCGAGCACCGCGCCGATCTCTCCTCGAAGCACCCGGTAGTTTCCGCTCGTGAAGTATTGCGAGGAATCGACGCGGCCGATGAGCGAGAGCGCGCGCCCAAGGTAGAGCCGCGGCGAACCCACCGTCAGTTCGCCGATAGTGCGCGTTCGGTAGGGTCCATCCCGGTAGCCGATCCTCTGATTACGAAGCTCGGCAAACACGCCCAAACCGGCAATCGCGGTTTGCCCATCAAGCGAAGTCTCGTAAGGCCGATTGACTTTGCGCGAGTCGGTGGTGCCTACCGTCTCTATGCCCCAGGAGGAGTTCACACTGAAGCTCAGCAGAGCATGGCGCAGTCCTTCGACATCCCCATTCGGAGTCTGCGCCTGCACGTTGTTGAAGTAGCCGTACGAGTAGCGATCTCCGCCGAGCCCGCTGCGGGGGGATGTGCCGATTCGGCCAGGAATGAAGCTGTGGACCAAGCCCGCACTGTAGTAAGGGAGGTTCTTTGGAAAAAGCCGGGCAACCGGATACAGCCTAGTCTCTTCGCTGAGCGGAATCGCAGGATCCCAGCTAAGGCCGATGCCTTTGCCGGCTCGGAAGGACGGAATCGGAATGGGCAGGTGATAGCCTCCGCCACCCCCGTAGCTGAACTTTTGGGTAGGGAGGTTGAGCACGTGATGGCCCAGGATGTCGAGCGAGGGCCGTTCCGCGCGCCCCCCTATTCCCGGCCTGACGCTCACTTCGCGGGCGCGGACGTAGTAGAAAGGAACGCGCTGAGTGCAGCCGGTGAGGGCCACATTTCGCAGGGTCCACACGTTGCGTCCGATGTCGATCGATTCCGCGCGTATGGTCGTCTTTCCCGTTCTAACCAGGACATCGCGCGCCGATCCGGTGTGGTCTTTCCAGACCAACTTCAAATAGGCGGCTGAGATCGTGCCTTCGGGATCAGTGAGTGTGACATTGCCAAACGCCTCCGCGTACTGCTCGTCCGGCCCGTCATGAATGACAAGGCGATCGGCTCGCACCGTGTCCACATCGTAAGTTGCCTGCACCCCGTCGCTCCATTCATAAACGTGGTTCACCAGGTCCCGACGGAGCGTCGGAGCCGATACCGTCAAGCCCCCGTCATAGGTTTGCCGCACAGGGGGCTGCTGTGCGTGCTGGACGGGTAGAAAAATCGGCGGAATCATCGGCTGGAAGGGTCAGAGGCGCGGCATTGTACCACCGGCCCTCCTGGGTATCCGACGAAAGAACTACGGAATCGATTCAAACCGTCATGTAGAATGAAGTGGCTGGCGTAGGTAGCATCATGATGGACGCGAAGGCAACTGTGGCTCTGGGCCTCGATCCCGCCGTACAAGAACGGCAGTGGGTAGTCCGGTGCCGCGAAGGGGACGAGACCGCCTTAACGTGCCTTATTGCGCGTCATCGTAATCGCTTAGTCCGCACCGCGACCAACCTTCTCCGCGACCGCCATGAGGCGGAGGATATCGCCCAAGAGGCGTTCCTCAAGGGGTTCCGCGAGATCGGAAAGCTGCGCGACGATCGCGCATTTTCCGGTTATCTCTACCGGATTTGCGTGCGGCTCTGCATGGACCGCCTGCGACTGAAGCGACCCGAGCTCACCGAATTCGACAAGGCTCAGCCTCATTCGGGTGGAATCGTCGAAAACCGAGTTGTTATTGAAAAACTTTTGGCCCAGTTGCCTGCCGAATTGAGCACAACGCTCGTCCTACGGGAAATGGAGCAGCTGAGCTACGAAGAAGTTGCCGAAGTGATGCGAGTGCCGATCGGCACGGTTCGATCCCGGTTGCACACCGCGCGGGAGCGATTCCGCAAGCTTTGGACGGAGGCGATGAGCGAGTGAGAGTCTTCGGCTGTGGCAAATTTCGCCGTCTTTCGAGCGATTCCCTCGATCGCGATCTGTCGCCAAGGGAGGCGGGCTACCTCCACAAGCATCGCATCGTCTGTCCGCCCTGCGCGCAAACCGAAGTGCAGAGCTCCCTTGCCCTAAACATGCTGCGCTCGGCCACGCTCGAGGTGGAGGCCAGCCCAATGTTCGAGGAGCGAGTGATTCGTAAGCTCCGCGTTCAAACGACACGCGAGAGTCTGCGCTACTGGTCCCCGGCGGTCGCCGGAGCCTTTATCGCGGGGCTAGCGGTGGTCGCGGCGCTCCAGATGATCACCCGATCGGCCGATCTTCCTCATGTGCGGCTTCCGGGTGGCGAGGCGCGTCGAATCACGATTTCCACTCCAATCCTCGATTGGAATGCGAATGAGCCCTCGCTGAGATGACGGGAACGGGGCGCGCCGTGCTAGGCGCGGCTCTTGGCGCAGCCATTACGCTCGTTCTTCACCCGACGTCGCGCCCGTTTCTCACCAGCATCTTCATCTCTCCACGCCTTACCGGAGCGGTGGCAACGGAGGGCATTCCGTCAACCCCGCCTGAGCTAGCTGAGTGGATGCTTGCGGCCGGAAATCAAGCTGCCGAGCACCGAAAGCTCACGCCGCGCGAGTTCGGAAACGTCATCGTGGCGGCGAAGACGGGCGCAGCGAACGAACCCAACAACGCCTTTTGGCGGCAAATGCTGGCTGCGCTATATCACATCAAGGGCGATGATGGCCAGGCGCGCCAGGAGTGGATGCGCGCTTCGAATTGTGATCAGTGGAACGATCACCAGAGCACCGTTCTTTTTGAAGAGCGCGACACCCTCGCCCGGCAATGGGGCGCATACCAGGCGTGGCAGCTCGCCTACACGTATTACCTTCGCTCGGATCGAGCCGTCACTCTTATCTCAAGCTATGCCCGCACATTGGATGCAACGACGACCTTGGGCACTCTCAACGGGCTCCTCGTTCGAGCAGCCAACGTCAGGAATGGCAACCTCATTCGTCTCGGGTCTCGGTCGTTGAGGATTGGAGACATTGGCGGCCAGATCTCGGAGGCCGCTTGCCACCCGAACGGCCTGCCCAGCACGTCCAGCCGACATAAGCTCCTCTTGGCGCGCCTAGCGCTAGCAAACAAGCTGCGACAGGCGGGCCAAACCGATCTCGGCGACGAGGTGAACCGCATCTACCGCGAAATGGATGCGTGGTATGCCTTCACCGATATCGAGGCAGCTGGTGACAAGGCCTACACGCTTGGGCTTCGGTCGCTGGCCACTGCCGCCTTACCCAGTCTGTTTGCTGCGCTCGCCCTCGTGGGCCTGGTTGTCTGGATCGGCGGGCGAGCGGTGCAGCCGATCGAGCACGTCCGGCTCGCCCCGGCTGTAGCGGCGGGAACGGTGCTGGGCCTTGGCGCGTTTTCGGTGACTTTGCTTCCCTTGGCCGCTCTGACAACGCTTCTGTGCTGCGTATTCCTGGTTTACACACCAAAGCACGAGCGGAGGCGTCGCCCCACCGATCTGGGGCCGTTATTTTCATTCATGATCGGCATGCTTGGCATCAGCTTCGCGTTGCTTCTCGGCGCATTCCTCCTCGGCGTATCCTCCCCAGCCGTTTCGGTATTGCCCAGCCTAGACGTCCCGACCGAATACTACGGCGGATCCGGAGTGCTCCTCGGCCTCGCAGTCATCGTGCTCGCCTTGGTGCTGCTAGTGGCGCCTCTATACGCGCTGGCGACGCGCTACAGCACCGCGCACGTTCTCGGTCTGGCGCTTCGCGGCTTCGGTATCTTTCTCGCCGTTGTGGGGCTGGCAGGGGTCGTGATCGGAACCCCGCTCTGTATTTACGAAGACCATAACATCTCGAAGACGCTGAACGCAGTCGTCGCGAACGAGCCGGTGTACTATCTCACCGCGCCGTATGAGAACTGACACCGCTGATGCTTTACAGGGCCTCGCCGCGCGGCGTCGGCAACTGATCGAGTCGCTCAAATCGCAACCGCGCGGCCTGAGCTGGTGCGAAGAGCACACGAACTTGATCGATCAGGCCGTGCAGACGATGTTTTCGGCGGACCGGATCGCGGTCATTGCCGTCGGCGGATACGGAAGGCGCGAACTGGCACCCTTCTCCGATATCGATCTCACCGTAGTTCCCGAAGAGGACGGCGCGCCCGAGATCGACGACGCAATCCGGCAGCTCTTTCAGGACTTGCACGAAGGCTTCAACACGATCTTCGGGATGGAGATCGCGTACGCATACCGCCTCGTAGCGGACGCGCCGGGCCTTGATGCCAAGACGCGCACGGGACTCCTGGATAGCCGCCTCGTCGCCGGCTCGCCGCAGGTTTTCCGGGCGCTGCAGGATGCCCTCGAGGAGAGTTTCTCTCCCGGCGAATTCATCATCGAGAAAATCGAGGAGCGCGAGCGAATGTTTGCCAAGTTCCACGATACGCCGCTGGTCGTCGAACCGCATCTCAAAGAAGGCGCGGGCGGGCTGCGTTGCTTCCACTGCTCCAACTGGATCCGCACGGCGATAGGCGAGCGGGAGGCCCGACCCCACGCGGGATATAACTCGGTCGTTCAAATGCGGAATCTTGCCCATGCTGTTGCAGGCAAGCAAGCGGACCTCCTGAGCCGCCAACGCCAGGCTGAGATCGCCGAACGCCTCGGAATCGATCCTTTCGAGATGATGTCCGCGCAGGCAAGGAATGCGGAGAGCGTGCATCGACGGTATAGGCGTGCCGTTGAAAAGCTGTGCGAGGCGCGATTCAGCCTGAGCCGCGGCTGTCTAGCGGTTCAGGGAGAAGCCCGTGTTCTCCCCGGCTCTGACGCCGGCGAAGCGGCATACGGCATATCCATCGCCACGCGTTTGGGGCTTCGCGTTTCCGATCTTCCGTCCGCGACCGGCACGCAGGTGTCGGGCGCCGCTGCCGCCGCCGCCCTTTGCCAAGGCGAGAAGACGATACGCAACATCGATCGATCCGGACTGCTCGACGGCCTCCTGCCCGAACTCGCGAGGTGCCGCACGCTCATGCCTCGCGACAGCGTACACGCCTACACCGTGTTCGAGCACTCCTTGCGAGTCGTGCGCGCGCTCCGAGAAGCTCCTGCTTGGCTTGCGCCCCTGCATGATGGTCTTAGCGAGCCAGAGGCGCTGTATCTAGCGGCGCTCATCCATGATGTCGGCAAGCTGGAAGACGAAGAGCGCCACGCTGAGATCGGCGCGGAGCTTGCGCGCGGCATTGCCGCGAAATGGCAGCTCAGCCCTTCGATCGCCGATGATCTAGTGTGGCTGGTGGCAAATCACCTCGAGACCGCCCACATTCTCCGTTTTCGCGATCTTGCCGCCCCTGAGACCGCGCTCGAATTTGCCAAGGTGGTTGGAATCCAGCGACGCCTCGACATGCTCGCACTGCTCCACTTTGCCGATGTGGCCTCGGTGGCCGACGGAATCTGGACTTCGGCTCAAGGGGCGTCGCTACGCGAGTTGCATGAGAAGACGTCTGCATTGTTGGCTTCCGAGATTGTTCCCTTGGATCCATCTACCCAGCGAAAGCGACTCATGAGTGAACTGGGAGCCAGCGACGCGTCGCCGGAAGAAGTGCAAGCGTTTGTTTCGAGCCTCCCGGTGCATTATTTGAACAGCACACCCTTCGATCTCGTGCGCCTGCACATCGGGATGGTCGCATCCGCCAGAGCAGCTTCAGCCACCGTCGAAGTTTATCAGCGACACGATCTGGGGGCGACCGATTTCACCGTTTGTTGTCTCGATATGCCAGGCCTGCTGAGCGAGATACTCGGGACCTTTTACGCTCTGGATTTGCGGGTGCAGGCAATCCGGGCTTGCACGACGGCCGGCGAGCCTGTGGCCCTTGATGTTTTCACGGTCAACTTTGGGGGCCGCGCCGTGCCCTCGGCTACCGCGGCGGAGGCCTCCCGGCTCCTTAAACAAGTCGCTACAAGAGCGGCTTCGGCCGAGAAAATCATGCAGGCGCACGGTAAGGACCCTTCGCGCACTCAGCGGGTGCTGAGCTACCGATATATCGCTGGGCTCCCCGGCATCCTCGAAGTTCGTGCCCCGCGAGGCCGGGGGCTCCCCTTTCGGCTCGCGCGCTGGGTCGCGCAGCATGGCTGGAACATTCAGAGTGCACGCCTCGGCCAGTGGGCGGAAAACGCCTCCGCGGCGCTCTACTTGACCCAAGCGGACGGATCCGAATTGCCGGCGGATACGGTCGAATCCGCGATGCGAGAGCGCGCGGTTTAGCTTTCGATGTGAAGCGTTTTCTCATGCGTGTAAAACGCCGCGCCTTTCGCCGCGCCGCGCTGCTTCCGCACGTACTTTTTCAGCGTGTAATCCACGGGCACGAATCCGGAGTGCTTGACCGGCGAGTGCTGCACGGCGACACGGGCCGCATATTCCAGCACTTCCCTTCCCACCTTCTCGGGCTGGTTTTTCGTCAGCACTACGACATGCGCCGAAGTATTGCCGCGCACATGCAACCACCAATCGTTGGGCCGGGCCACGCGAAGCATGAGGTAGTCGTTCGCCTCCGCGTTCTCGCCGAAGAGGACAGTCCAACCTCCCGGACCTAGCAGTTCGCGAACGCGGTGCCCCTCGAACGGGCGGTCCTCCTTCTTCGCGCTTGGGGGAGGCTGACGGTTTAACCACCGCCGGCTGCGAGCTTGATCAGCGAGCTTCCTCAGTTCATCCAGCCTCTCGGTTGCCTTCACAGTTACGATGAGCGACTGGATTTCCGCGCGCTCCAACCCAATGCGAGCGATTTGGTCTCGCACGACCCCCAAGCTCGCCTTGGCTCTCTTCGCCTTGTCAAAGTAGGCGTTGGCGTTCTGCTTGAAGTCAAGCTCGGGATCGAGCTTGATGGTGAGTGGGTTGCCTTCGTAGTCGGTCGCTTCTAGGATGCTCGCTCCCTCCGCGAGAGTCCCGCCGTAGGCGAGAATCAGCTCGCCATTGAGTTGACGCTCGCCGGCCCGATTGCCCGACTCCTCCGCTGTGCGCAAGTCCTGCAGGGCCTCCTCGCGCGCCAACACGACCCTTTCTAATTGCCCGATCAAGGATCCGCGCACCGATTCGATCTCGCTCGCGACCAGGGCCGCGTCGTAGTGCTGCTCCAGCGCGATGCTTATGCTCGAGCGAGGAAGCTCCTTGAGGCCCAGGGAGGCGACCGAGATCGGATACGCGCCGTGGCCGGCGCTGAGGACGGGTCGGACCTCTCCCTCCATCGCGCAGCGTTGCATGGTCCCAAAGACAGAAGGATCCGCCGCAATGAGCTGTACCAGGAACGGCGACGCCCCGGTGTACTGTTTCAGATCGTCGTCGGGCGTCGCCGCGAATAACGGCGGGCGCTTCTCGAAGGGCGGCGGATGATACTTCCCGCCTGGTTGGACCGGCCGCGAGCTCTTGCTTCGCCCAACCCATTTGACCGCCGACACTAGCTTCTTGTCTTCGTCCACCAGCATCATGTTCGAGTGCTTGCCCATCAGTTCGGCGATCAGCCGGTGGCTGCCGATTTGCAACTCCAATATCCTGTCGAAATCAATCTGGGTAGCCGCGAGAAGCTGGGCGCCTTCCAGCCTCGCCCTCAATGTCGCGCAAAAGGCCGGCGGCAGCGGCTGGTTCCGCAATCGTTTGGTGGTCAGGTATGCGCGGGCGAATTGCGGATGGGAGCTGATTAGCAGCATCCCCGCGCCGGCGTCCTCGCCATAAAGCCCGATCCCGATCGTCCACTCGTCAGGCTGCGATATGCGCTGCACCTTGCCGCCGACAAATGCCTGCAGCTCCCACACCACGGCGGCCATGGTGAGAGAGTCGTAGGGTATTCGGATCGGCTTGACACCCGGCATGAGCCTATTTTGGCGATTACCCGTCAATCAGCGCATTCTTACGCCAATTCTCCACCTGGGAGCTTCACCGCAGAATTCCCCACATTCGCACGGTGTGTCGCTCACCTCGCCAGCCTCGCTCATAGCGCTGGATGTCTAGTGCGGGCGGCGGCTCGTCGTCCGCTTCCCAGGCGTCGCTTGGCTTCCCAAATTTGGCTCGGTGATCGCTCGTAAACGTTTCTATTACGAATGACCCGCCCGTGTTCAGCCACTTGTCGATACCCTGTAAAATCGGCCGATTCAGGTAGGCAAACATCGTGACGAGGTCGTATTTCCCTTCGAGTTGTTGGCGTTCGAGGTCGATCTGAAGCCAATCGATGTTCGTTTCGGGCGCGTATCGGGCCTGGAGATCTCGCGCCTTTTCGAGGGCGTCGGGGAGCAGGTCGGCGGCGGTCACCCGCCAGTCTTCCGAAGCCAATGCGACGGCTTCCCTTCCCGACCCGCATCCCAGATCGAGCGCGGTTCCTGGTGTCAATTTGGGCAGAACCTCCATCAGAAACTCATTGGGCTGCCAGAGACGAGTAACACGCCCGGCCCGGGCGTGAGTAGCATCGGCGGCATGCCGATCCTCCCCCGCAAGCCGCGCGATGCGACCCCGGCTTACCAGGAATTCGATGGCCTCCGCAGCCTGCGAGCCGTCAATGACGACGATCGCTTCATCGCGCGGCGGCAACTCATGCATCCTTGCGGGCAATTCCGCCAGCGGAATGCAAACGGCGTCTTCGAACGTCTCGCCGCCGCTTCCTACTTCCAGAAAACGGCCCAAAGGAGGAAGGGACACGGCCTCAAAGTGTATCGCGCGCAGTCCGGCGGCGTTCTACAATAGAGAAGATGTTTAAGCGGGCCGGATTTGCTGCGGGAAGCCTCGTCACCGGTATTGTCTGCGCGGTCGCCGTCACCGGCGTCATTGTGGCCTTCCTCGCGAACGCCAGCCCCTACGTCACGATCGCCCAGGCAAAGACCTCGCAAGCCGACCGGCTTCACCTCGCCGGGCAGATCGTCAAGCCGACGCTCCGCCAAGATATTCTCCTCCACACGACCACCTTCGATCTAATCGACGCCAAAGGCGACAAGATCACCGTCGTCTATCGCGGCGAGCCGCAGCGCTTCGATGAAGCCAAAGAGGTCGTGATGATCGGGGGCGTGAAGGGCGGCAAGTTCGTGAGCAACGACGCGCTGGTCAAGTGCCCCTCCAAGTATCAGAGCGAGAAGAAAAGCTAAGTGAATCCGCTCGCTACCACCTCCACTTCGGATTACGTGCAGGCACCGGGGTGGTCGCTAGTTGTTGGGCAACTTGGGCGTGGCCTCGTCTATTCCGGCGTTTTCTTCTTTCTTGCCTCAATCGTCTTGTGGTCACTGTCCGCGGGCCGGCCCAAACTTGCCCCGCTGGGGAAGGCGAGCTTCGCGCTCGGCTGCTTGTCACTATTCGGCACGTTCGCCTGTCTCGCGTCGCTCTTCGTCAATGATCGATTTGAGTACGAATACGTGCTCGCGCATTCGTGGGCCGATATGGCGACGAAATACAAGGTCGCGGCCGTCTGGTCGGGCCAGCAAGGCAGCTT
>JBBREM010000003.1:0-48628 GCA_038202925.1 Fimbriimonadales bacterium
TCATAACGTGCGTTATACGTGCCTTGGCGGTTGTAGCCATAGCGATCATAGCCGGCGGAGTTATAGCCGTCACGGTCGTAATCGCCCGCAGTGGAGCCACCGGTCGTGCGCGTCGTGTCGTAACGAGTGTCGTACGTGCCCTGACGGTTGTAACCGTAACGATCGTAACCGGCCGAGTTGTAGCCGTCGCGGTCGTAATCGCCAGTGGTGCCGACGCCACCCGTTGTACGGGTCGTGTCGTAGCGAGCGTTGTAGGTTCCTTGGCGGTTGTAGCCATAGCGATCATAGCCGGCGGAGTTGTAGCCGTCCCGGTCGTAATCGCCCGTTGTGGAGCCACCGGTCGTACGCGTCGTGTCGTAGCGCGCGTTGTACGTGCCGTGGCGGTTGTAACCGTAGCGATCGTAGCCGGCCGTGTTGTAGCCATCGCGATCGTAGTCGCCGGCGTTGTAACCACCGTTGGGAGCGTAGCCACCGCTTGTGCGGCTCGTGTCGTAGCGAGCGTTATAGGTGCCTTGACGGTTGTAGCCGTAGCGGTCGTAGCCCGCCGAATTGTAGCCATCGCGGTTGTAGTCGCTAGGGTTGTAGCTGCCACTGCTGCTATCCCAGCTGCCGTTGTAATCCAACGAGACGTCGTTGTTGACCAGAACGCCCAAACGAGTGCCGCGCGCAATAACGGTGTCGCCGTTCGCGACATGCTGCTTGTCCGTTTCCGCGACGAGGATGCCCGCAAGCGCGCCGAGAATCGCTCCCTCAAACGGCTTCTTTATGAGTGCGCCGATGATCAACCCACCGGCGGTTGCTCCGATGACGACGGTCGCTTTGTTGACGCCTTTCTTGGCCTGCCAGCGCCCGTTCGCATCCCGAGTGACGTACTTGCCGTCCAGAGGAACCGGAGTTCCCCTGAAGGAGGCTCGATTGCCGTCGGGCAGAACGATCGAAGTGAATTCGAGGTCCATGTAGGCGGGATCATTTCCGCGCTTTTGTTGAACTCGGTTGACCCTGCCCTCCACACGCGTCCCTGCTGGGACCATCCGGCTATCAGCTGCTTGGGCTGTAAATCGGTCGCCCGAATGCGTATTTCGGAACGTGAGCTCCGTCTGCATCGTCACGGGAAGAACGTCGTCCCGTCTCAGATTGATCCGGCCCGCCCCGAATGACGGAACGGCCGAAGCGAGGGCGAGAATCCCGAGGAAAATTGAAGTCGTGCGAACTTGCATCATGCGATTGGCCTCCTATCGTCTACCAATATCTACAGGTTTGACGACGCCCAGCCAACTAAGTTACGGGGCTAGCTCTTCTTGGGAAGCATGTGAGCCAGGCATCAGGCCCAATTTTGCGGAGATTTGCGATCTCAAAACGACTCGCCGACGCCAGCGTTCCAAGGAAGGGACACTCCGCCCAGGCCTTTCCCGCGCCAAACACCTTGCCTGCGATGAAGAGTTCGATCCGGTCGACCAAACCGGCATCGAGGAATGAACCAATGGTGTGCGCGCCGCCTTCGACAAGGAGGCTCGTGATTCCCTCCCGGTAAAGCGCCCTCAGCAGTTCCTCTAGGTCGAGCAGGCCATTTAAGGAGCCAACGCGCAGCTCACCTTCGCGGGGATCACTCGAGACGACGCGGATCGTTCGCGCCTGGCCGTCGAAGACTTTGTTGGTGGGAGCCAGCTTGCGCGAGGGATCGAGCACGATGCGCACCGGCTGATTCCGGACCTTGATCGCGCGGACGGTCAACTGTGGGTTGTCCGATTCGACGGTTGTGCGCCCGGCGAGCACGGCTCCGCATTCGCCCCTCAGTCGGTGCGCCTCCTTACGCGCGAGTTCACCGGTAATCCATTTGCTCTCGCCGCTTGGCGTGGCGAGACGTCCGTCAAGGGTCGAGGCGGCTTTGACGACAATGTAGGGGTAGCCGCGTTTGATCGCAGCCAGCCATTTGACGTTTGCCTCTCGGGCTTCATCGTCGAGCAGACCGTGCTCGGTCTTCAATCCCGCCGCCCGAAGCCGATCCAGCCCGCCTGCCGCGGGTTGGTAGGGGTCGCGGGTCGCGGCGACGACGCGGGAAACCCCGGCGGCGAGCAGAGCATCCACGCACGGTGGGGTTCGCCCGAGATGGTTGCACGGCTCGAGCGTCACGTAAACCGTCGCGCCGCGCGCCTGTTCTCCGGCCTTTCGAAGGGCATTGACCTCGGCGTGTGGGCCACCCGCGTAGTTGTGAAAGCCGTCTCCGACGATCTTGCCGTCCCTTACGATTACGCAGCCAACGTGAGGGTTGGGCGCAGGGTAGCCGCGCCGAGACATCGCGATTGCGCGGCGCATGAACTGCTCCTCGTTAGCTGGCTTCGTCCGGCTCACTCTTCTTCCGATGATCTTGCAGCGTGCCTTCGATCAATTGCCGCAGATTCTCGGCGGATTCGGCGAGATATCGTTCGCGGGCGGCGCGAGCCACATAAATGGAGCAAATCGCCGTGCCAAGAAGCGAGAGGAGCAGAACCGGCACGTAAACCTGTGCCCTAAGCGCGTAGCGCGCCTTGACGCGGCGGGTGGCATCAATGGGCGGAACGCCTACAATGATCGGCCACATGACCATTAGGACCGCCGTCCAGACGGCGAGCGCCGTGGTCCACCGCTTTAGCCGCATAGCGCGTTCAGCTCCCGCATTCCCGCTGCCAGATCGGGCTGCTTGACGAGATAGTTTCCGACGACGAACACATTCGCACCCGCCTGTTTGGCGAGCGGCAAGGTTTTTGGATCGATCCCGCCGTCGACTTCGATCAAAACGGTTGGCGACCAGGCGCGAATTTGCCGCACCTTGTCGAGCGCGCCGGGAATGAATTTCTGCGCTCCCCAGCCCGGATTAACCGTCATCACGAGCACGAGGTCGACCGAGTCGAGCACGTTGCGCACCGCGTCGGCAGGCGTGGCCGGATTGATCGCGATTCCCGCTTGAACCCCCATCTCGCGCAACGCTTGGGCCAAGCGGTGTCCGTGAACGGTTGCCTCGGCGTGGTAGATAATCCGCTGGCAGCCGGCTTTGGCAAACGCTTCGAAGTGCCGGTCGGGAGTTTGCGTCATTAAGTGCGCCTCGAATAGCGTTTCCGCGCTGAGATCGCGCAGGCTGCCGATTAGGCCGTCCCCGAACGTGATCGGCGGGACGAATTGGCCGTCCATCACATCGAAGTGAATCATTTTCGCGCCGCCGGCGATAATTTCGCCAACTTTGCCGCGCATGTCGGCGTGGTTCAACCCGAGAACGGACGGCGCGATCACGGGGCGTTGCCTCCACTGCGCTGATCAGCCCGCTGCTTCACTTCCTTCACCAATTCGTCATCGTAGTAAATTCGGAAGACAACTTCTGCCCCCGTTCCTCGCGTGGCCAGCTCAACCGTCTCATTCGGATCGTGTGGTTGCTCGTAGACGGTGCGCGTTCCCCGATCGTCCACGAGATCGACGCGTAGAGTGACGGGATGATCGAGCCCGCTAAGCTTCACGCGCAGGGTGTAGAGGCTGCTCTTGCCCGTCGTTTCGGGTGGTGTCGTGTTGGATGTCGCTTCGTCGGGATTGCCGTCGGTCAATTTGCCCGCGCTCACGACGATCTTGACCTTGCCTCCCTGCTCCAGCTTCCTGCCTGAGGAGGGGTCTTGGCTGATCACGAGACCGGTATCGACCGTCCTGGATCGCTGCTGTTCAATGTTGTCGTCCAAATCGAGTCGAGCGCTTTTGAGAATCGAGCGGGCCTGGTCCACCGCATTGCCCTTGAGGTTGGGCACTCTGACCATCTTGCTTCCGGAACTGACGGTAACCAGAACCTTGCCCCCCTCGCGGATCCGCTCCCCGGCGGGCGGGTCGGAGCTGATGATGTCGTCGGTGGGTACCTGCTCGCTAGGCTGCTCTTGCACGACTTCGAGATGAAGCTTGGATTGCCGCAGAAGGTCACGCGCTTGCGTCACAGATTGGTTGACGATATTGGGCACCTTGACCTGACTCGGCTTATTGACGTTGAAGACCACCCATATCCCCAACATCGTCACGGCGGCGGCGCCGAATACGGTGATGAGGATGATCAGGAAGAGGGGAACGTCCGCCGGCTGGCGATCGCGCCTCATTCGCGGCTGCTGCGACGTTAGCGGCTCCTTTCGCATCGAAACGGTCTTTGGCATGGGGTCTGGTGATACGGACGGAGCTTCGGGCGTTATCGGCCAGGTCACCGTGCGGCCGAAACGCAACGCATCCTGCAAGACGCGCAGATCGGCCAGAAGGGCTCCCGCGCTGGCGTACCTCCGCTCCGGCTCCTTCGCGAGCGCCTTCTTTACAATCTCATCGAGCACCGCCGGGACCGAGGGGTTGTACATGCGCACGCTCGGCACTGTGCCCGTCGCATGCTTCAGCGCCATGCTGACCGGGGTGTCCGCGTTGTAGGGATATCGGCCGGTCAGGAGCTCATACAGAAGAACGCCGCAAGCGTAGACATCGCTGGTGGCGGTCGGCATCGCCCCCGCGCTGATCTCAGGCGCCAAATACGGTGCCATGCCGGGAAGAACCGCCCCTGCCGCCGAATTCGCCGAGTAGGCCTCCCAAACTCCGGGAAGCTGCAACCGTACCTGGCCGTCAGGCAGAGCGGCAACATTCTGGGCGCTAACGTCCCCATGAACCAAGCCCGCGCTGTGGATGGCCTCTAGACCTTCGCATAGGCTAATAGCGGTTGAAACAGCCACCGGGACGGAGAACGGCGCGAGCTTTCTGATCCGCTCGGCAAGGGGGACGCCGTTTGTGAGGCTGCTGACAAGGAATGGAGACTCCTCCTCGTCCACCGAGCGCAGATTCTCAACGCCCGCGTGATCGATGTAGTCCTGCTTGGCAATCACTTCGCGAAGGCGAGCCACGAAGGCTGGATCGGACGCATAGGGCATGCGGATCATGCGGACGCACACCTCTCCTTCCTCCACCCGATCCTTCGCCGCGTAAGCGGTAAAGATCGGGCCTTCGGAAAGGAGCTGCGTCAGCTCGAACCGAACTCGAAGAACGTCGCCGATCAAGCGCTAGTCGCTCTCCGTGCGATCGGGAATAAGGGCGAGCACAATTGAACCCACGAATACGAAGAGCGCCAGCCAGACCACCGGGGCCGTGTCGATTTTAGCCGCCCACTCCGGCGCGCGCTGAGTGAAGTAGAAGAGCTGACTGCCAAGATAGCCCGCAGTAAGCGCGAGCATGGCGGCTATCGAAAATAGAAAGCGAAATGAGCTCATTAAGCTGACATCGCGGCTCGAACCGCGCCTTCTTCCACGTTTTCCACAAGTTTACAATTGCCGATTCCCTCGAGCAGACTAAAGGCCATCTTGCCCGCGGAGGCCTTCTTGTCCGTTCGCATGGCGGCGATCATCGCATCCGTATTCTCCAGAACTGAGGACGTGGTAGGCAGGCCTTCGAGTCGCAGACATTCCATGACCCTGCCGGCTGTTCCTTTTGGAGTCATGCCAAGAATCTCTCCAAGTCGGGTCTCGACAACCATTCCGGCACTAATTGCTTCGCCATGTAGCACCGGACCATAGCCGGTCAACCTTTCAATCGCGTGGCCGATCGTATGGCCGAAGTTCAGCTTGGCGCGCACTCCCCTTGTTTCGAATTCATCTTCCTGCACGACATCCGCCTTTATTGCAATGCAGCGCTCGATGATGCTTGCGAGTTCCGGAGCACCCGCCGCAAGGCGCGGGGTTAGCATCGGTATCAAAGCGGCGTCGAGCGCGAAGGCGTATTTCCAAACCTCCGCCATGCCGTTCCTAAATTCCCGCTCGGGCAGCGTGTTCAGGGTGTCGGGCGCGATGACCACGGCCTTCGGAGGGTAGAAGGCTCCCACGAGGTTCTTGCCTTCGACAAGGTCGATCCCCACCTTGCCGCCGACCGACGAATCAACCATCGCCAGGAGGGTGGTCGGCACCTGGATAAGCGGGATTCCGCGCATATACGTTGCGGCCACGAATCCGGCCAAATCGCCGATCACTCCACCGCCGAAGGCGACCAACGTGGTCTTTCGGCTCACCCCCCGTCGGGCGAGCGAGGATTGCAGCTCGGCCCACGCGCTCGGGCTCTTCGAGCCCTCTCCCGGCTCGATGACAATCGGATTGTGCATCAACTTGCCGTAATGGCGGGCGACATTGCCATCCGTGATCACCACGGAGTCTTCCGGCAAGGATCGGACTAACTTTTCGATGCCATTAACGAAGTTCACCGGATACTCGCCAAGGGCGTGGCGCACGTTCATGCTTTGTCCTCGCAAAATAGGGCGTAGGCGCGCTCGGCTGCCCCTTCGATTTCGTCCCCCGACAGTTGCATAACCAGGTCCGCTTGCTGATAGAGTGCTTCTCGTTCCGCCATGAGGGTAACGATCCGGTCCTGCCAATTCTCAACCTCGAGCAGGGGCCTTCTCTTCTTGCTCTCGGTTAGCCGCCCAATGATGTCCTCTACGGTTGCTCTTAGGTACATCACGCGGCCCAAGCGGCGCAGCTCGACCCAATTGTCCGGCCGCACCACAATGCCACCGCCGGTTGCAACAACGGCAAGCTGCGGCTGCAGGTCGCGGAGCAGAGCCGTCTCGTGGTCGCGAAACGCGCTTTCGCCGTAGATGTGAAAGAGCTGACTCACCGGGCGGCCAAGCTTGTGCTGAAGCAAGAAGTCGGTGTCCAGATACTCGCGTTCAGACCGGACGGCGAGCGCCCGGCCGACGGCCGACTTCCCCACCCCCATCATTCCGACCAAAATCCAGCAACGCTCCATAAAGAAAAAAGTGGCAGGTAGTGACCTGCCACTTCTCTATACCAAATGTAGGAACTTACGGGTTGATCCCGCTTCCCTCATCGTCCTCGATGATCGTGGGCGTCACGAAGATGAGGAGCTCGGACTGGTTCTTGTCGTTCGTTCTGGATCGGAAGAACTGCCCGATGATCGGCAGATCGCCGAGAATCGGAATTCTTGACTCCGAGCCGGTGTCCTGCTTGCGGGTGAAGCCGCCGAGAACGATCGTCTCGTTGTTTCGCACGCGAGCAACCACGTTGATCGTCTGGAAGGTCCGGTCAGGAATTTCCTGGCCGTCCGGCGATCGTCGAAGCTGGCCGAAGTCTCCAATCGATGGCGAGAGCGCCATCGTAATCGTGCCGTCGTTGTTGATACGAGGCGTAACCGAAAGGCCCGTTCCAACCGGAATATTCAAGGGCACGCTCGTTACGATGACCTGGCCGTTGCCCACACCGGTGGACTGGCTGATAAAGATCGTCGTATTGACCGTGCTCTGGATCGATGCGGGCTGGTTGTTGAGGGTGCGAATCGTCGGCGCGTTTACGACCTTGCCAAAGCCGGTAAGGAGCTGCGCTCTCATGCGGGCTGAGATGTTGCCAGCGCCGAAGTTCAGGAAGATCGGATCGCCGCTGCGGGCGAAGGTTCCTGGCCGCACTCCTGCCGAGACTTCGCCACGCGCATAGCCGAACTCGAAGCCGAGCGACTTGCTGACGCTAGAAGTAACGGTGATGAATTCGACCTTGATCTGCACCTGGCGCGGAGCCACGTCAAACTCATTGAGAATTCGGATAAACTCCTGGATCGCCTCGTCCGTTCCCTGCACGATGAAGCTGTTGTCGGTCGGGTCGTAGCTGATGAAGTCGATGCCCTGCGGCACCAATCCCTGGCCGCCGATAAGCTGGCCGCCTCCTTGGCCGCCTTGACCGAATCCGCCGCCCTGGCCCTGGCCGCCCTGTCCTTGGCCGCCACCGAGGCCCTGTCCGCCGCCTCCAAACCCTTGGCCACCGCCACCGCCGCCGAAGCCGATCTGGCCACCGCCTTCACCCGGCAGTTGAATTCCGTTTCCAGACTCCGAGTTCGGGTTCTGGAACTGCTTGCCATTGAACGGCACCACCGGATCGAACGACTTGCCCACCATGAACGAGCCCTTTGGTTGGTTCGTGGTCTCATTCAGGCGGTTGAGTTCCTGATAGGGACGCATCATGTCGGGCGGCTGGCCAAACATGACGAAGTCATACACGGTTTTCGGATCAGCCTTCATCAGGCGAATTCGCTTGATGAGCTTCGCCGGCCTCACCGGAGGCTGAGCTGTGTTGTTCACCGAATCGCTACCAGGCTTGGTGCGACTGATAATGTACACGCCGTTTTCGTCTCGTCGGAAAAACGCGCCCGAAGCCGTGCAGATGTAACGAATCGCGTCCTCCGCGGTTACATCGTTCAACTGCAACGTGATCTTGCCGAACGGTGTATCTGTCGGCTCGACAACGAACTGCAGACCCGACAGTTTAGTCAGAGTCTGCGTCGCAATCAACATATCCGCGTCCTTCAGGTTCACAGCGACGCGAACTTGATCGGACGTCTGCTGCGCTACCGCGGACGTGATCGGTCCGACCACTACCGCGGCCAACACCGCACCAAACGCCAGCTTTGCCCAGCACATTCGAATTAACATCTTCCTCCTAACCTCTCTTACCAGCCCACGTCTTGATTAGCCGCCGAGACCGCCGCCAAAGCCGCCACCACCGCCGCCACCGCGTCCGCCGCCGCCGCCGCCAAAGCCGCCACCGCCGCTGCTGCCGCCGAGGCCACCGCCGCCGCCGCCGGAGCCACCAAGGCCGCTGCCGCCAAAGCCACCTTGGCCCTGGCCGCCTTGACCGCCGCCGCCGTTTGGCGTATTCGCCACGGTGCTGACCTCAGGGTGCAGGTTGTACGACTGGTTGCCGTTCTGCTGCCCGATCAGGATCGCAAGGAATTGGGGGTCCGCGTGGCGAACGTAAATCTTACGTCGGGTCTTATTGCCGGTGGTCGTGGTCGGGCCCGTATCTTGGGGGCCAGACGTCACAATCGGATCTTCCCGGTGAATGATCTGATACACGCCGCCTTCGATGCGATACGTCGCGTCGACCTGCTTCAAAATGTTCTGAATTGCAGCCTCGAACGTGACGTTGCGCAGATTAACGGTCACCGTTCCCTGCACTTCAGGGGCGATCGAATACGACACGCCGACATTCTTAAACAGGGCACGCAGCGCCTCGCGCACATCGACCGAGTCTAGGTCGAGGGACGAGATGATCGTCTGTCCAGGGTCAGTCTGCGCGTGCGCGATGGTTGGCGCGCCGCCAAGCATGGCGATCCCTAAGACCGCCGCTAAAGCTAGTTTCATGTTCCTACTCATTAACAAATCCTCCAGGAATTCTGAAGTGCAACCTTCTTTTTCGTTATGGTCATTGTACGCTCTTTGGTCTAATTCCCCGGCGGAGGCGTCGACCCTCCGCCGGCCGGTTTCCCACCGCCGCCCTTGTTCGGGCCGCCTGGTGTACCGCCACCAGGGCCCGAAGTGCCGGGAGCATTTCTGGAGCCGCCTTGATTTGGAGCACCGAAGGGAGCCGATTCTAATCGGACGATGACTTCGTGCGGCAAGCGATTCCCAGAGCGCCTCAAAATGGCCTTGTCCGCATCGATCGAGGCAACCGTCCATCCTTCGATAACCTGGCCGGGGCGAATAAGCTGTATCCTTCCGTCTCCCATGTCGATAAGGGCGAGAACCGAATCTCCAACGATGACGCCGGCAAGCCGGCGATAAGGCTGCGGTTCCACGACGGGCAAGACGACGGTTTCGACAGTTGGAATGAAATTAACGCTGAATCCGCCGGTCGTGGAGAATGCTCGCTCCATCGCCTGCTGATGTTCGTATGCCACTTCCTTTGGGTGCAGCGCAAACGGATCGGGGCGTGTCGAAAACGCATGGCTTGCGAGCAAGGTTGCCCATTCGGTCGGGGGAGCCGTGTCGGGGGGAACGCCTGCTTCCGCCACTGGCTTAAACTCCTTTGATTGCTTGACGATTGCCGCGGTCTGGGTGGCGTCCGCGGGGGGGACAGCGCTGTCAAGGTTGGCGCAACCCATCGCTGCCAGGCCGAGCCCGCTTACCGTGATCGGAAGGAGATAATTCTTCATCAGTTCTAGTCCGCTCCTAATCGGCCGCGAGGAGCCCCCGTCGTCGGAGCCGGCCCACCACCCGGCGTCGTCGGCGCCGCGCCCGGCGCATCGGGATAAAGGGTCTTTGCGCGGATAAATCCTACTAGTGTGACGTTGTAACTCGCGGTTAAGTTGGGAGACGTCCCGTCAATCCGAAGCCCATCGGCCACGGCAAGGTAGCGCGGCATTCTCGACCAAGCCCGAACGTTGGCCACGATTTGCTTATAAGTCCCCGCCACATTGACGGTTCCGAGGTTCCAAATAACCACCGGGAAGGGGACGGCCGGATACGAATAGTAATCCCGCACCAACGTCGGCGCTTCGCCGGGGAACGGTATCTGCGGAGCTGAAATGACCTTAATCCCGCCAATCTTAACTTGCGAGTTGAAGGCACGCTGGGCGTTGTTGCGAAACTTGGCCGAGTCGACGACAAGCTGGTAAGGATTGACGTTCAAATTGATGCCGCCTGCCGCCAGCGAGTCCGGCGGGGTCTTTTGCAGCACGATCTGGTTCCACTCACTCGCGCGCGCCTGAATAATGGCCATGGCCTTTCTAACGCGCTCTTCAGCCTTCTTCTGCTTGCCTGCCTCGATCTGGAGCTGAGCCTTGTAGTCGGTGTTCAGCTTGGCCTGCGCCTCATAAGGCGTGTAGATTTGAAAAAAGGACCAAGCCAGCGCGCTCAATCCGATTGAGAGCCCGATGACAATAATTACCCAACCACTAAGCTTCATCGTTAGCCCTCTCTCCCACTGCTCGCGTCGTCGCCACGCGCCGGCGCGGTCTGCCCCCCTGGACGCGGCGTGGTGCTTGGGCCGGTGGCGGCCCCGCCGCCTGCGCCAGTAAGCGTGGCGGTCGGATCTGGCACCTGAAGGTCGCCGGCCATCACGAGATTGACCGTGACTTGAGACGCATGCGGCATCGGGCCGCGTAAGCCCTTAACGCCGGTTCCAAATCCACCGGTGCCTGTGAAGCCCGTTACTCCCGCATGCTGCTGAAGGTAGTCCAGCCTCTGAAGGGGATCGTCGGGAATCGGCGTCTCGCCTGGCTTGTGCGGACGACCAAGCTGATCCTGCTCGTTGAGACCAGGAACAAAAGGCGACTCATTCACAAAACCCGCTCGAGAAACCGACTGCACGCCGGGGATGCGCAACAGCGCCAGCATCAGGTCCGCATATTGTTGGTAGGTATCCAAGACGCCGACCATCTGAATGTTCACGACTCCGGGCCCAGCGGATGAGGCGACCAAACTGGTTACGCGATAGAAGGTCGGTACGTAGCTCTTTACCTTGTCGTAAATGTCGGGATATCTTGTGCTGTGCTTGAGCATCTCTTGCGCGAGGCTCGTGTTCCTAAGCAGCATCGTGGTCGACGGCGCATTCATTAGCTCATCGGCGGCGTTTGAAGTCTGCAGCGCTTCATCGGCCTTGGCCCGCATCTGCGGAATGTCGGCCTGACTGTCGCTCAGGTCCTTGCCTGCTTGCTGATAGAGGTACAACGCGCCAAGCGCGCAGACGACAACGATCAGGATGCTAAAAATCAGAGCAGTCCGTGTCGATGTGCCTCTGGATACGTGGGTTGGAAGTAGGTTTAGCTTCATTCCGAATCCTAGTCGAACAGGATGTGCAGGCCGTTGCCTACCGCGATCGCGAACTCCTGGCTGTGCTCCGCCGCGAAGTCAGGGATGATCCTTTTTCCGCTCAAATTGAGACGCCGCATCGGGTCGTATTTGTCACATTCGATGCCAATGCTTTTAGCCATGTAAGGGGCTAACCCCGGAATCTGAGTCCCGCCTCCAGCGAGCAAGATGCGATTCACTTCTCCACCGCGGCTGCGGAAGTAGTCAACCGAGCGGCGAACCTCGGCGACGAATTCTTCGAGCACGGGCGCCATCGCGTTGTAGATGCGGCCGGAATCGTCTTCAACGACAGGCTCGGCAACGATCGGAACCTCCTCAAAGGGCGGGGCCATGGCCACGGTCTCTTCTGGCGCAGGCGCTGCGGGGTCCTCGGCAAAGGGGTTGTACGGCGCGGGAGCCGCCGCTTCCGGAGCTGACGCGGGGGTTTCTTCCACCATCACTGGTGGTGGAGCCGGACCATCCTCGCCAAACGGATTATAAGGAGTGAAATCTTGGGTCGCGCCCGGTACTCCGAAGGCAACGGGAGAAGCTCCTAGCATGTCGGCTGCGGCCTCAGGGATTGACGCCTTGGTCCGCTTCAGGCCCTCGGCTTCCTGCAGGCTCACCGTCATCGTGTCCGCAATGGCCTTGGTCAGCATTTCGCCGCCCAGCGGAACTTGCCTTGGCATCAGCAGCTTGCCATTCTGATAAATATCGATCGAGGTCGTCTTGTGGCCCATGTCCACGATGCAAATCGTTTCATTCGGGAAGACGTCGCCGAAGCTGAACTGCACGGATCGCGCCAGCGCCATGGGCTCGACATCGATGGCTGCGAGTTGCTTGCCCGCGCGCTTCACGCATTCGGTGATGGTATCGATCGCCGACTGCGGCGAGATTGCCATCACGACGTCCATGTTGGGCGAGTTGGGATCGGTGTCCTGCAGCGGGCGGAAATCGCTCACCACGGTGCTTTCGGCAAACGGGATGTTGCGGTTGATCTCCCACTGCATGTGCTCCTTGAGCTCAGTGGGGTTCATTCGGGGCACTTCGAGGGTCCGCACCAGGACCGAGGCTTGACCTGAAATGGACACAATGGCATTCGGCACGGTGGCACCACAGTCCGCAATGCACTGCTTAAGGGCAGCCGCAACGGCGTCGCTGTTGTAGACGCCGGTGTGATCAACCGCGCCTTCAGGCGTAGCGATCATGCCAAGCGCGGTAACGGCAGCCTCACGGCCTTGCGACCTGATCTCGGCTATCTTTATGTTTTGCGCCCCAATATCGATGCCGAGAACGCTGTTGAGCTTTTTGGCCATGTTCGGAACAAACCTGACTCGCAGGCTGATGCGTATCTTACTGCCGTTATCCACAGCCTGTCAACGCATCGGTGCCATGAGAACGCTTAGACGACGGGGTGTTCCCGACGTTGGGTTCAAGGGAAATGCAAAAAGAGCGAGAACTGCGTAGTTCTCGCTCTTTTTCCTACCCTCCTACTTAGCCTTGATGACCGGATTGAACCGGGGCGCGATCGTCTGGAAGTAGATGTCCGGTCCGCCGGCGCGGGTGCTGACGAAGAACATCCAAACCAGGCCCGGCCGCCGCAACGTCACCGTCGAGTCGAACGGGTCGATGAATGGGCTGACGCCCGATTCGTTGATTGCCTGGTCGATCCGCACCGGCTGCTCGGCTCGCTCACTTACGATGCCCACGGTGTAGGCAGTGGATGGGTTGATGATCGGAGCACCGGTTCCTTCGTCGATTCCGGTGTAGCTGATGTTGACCGTGCGATCCTCATCTCCGGCTGGGAAGTAGATTCGGCCATTCGCAGGATCCACCTGCACCGGTCCACTCGCGCTCGATATCGTAAGCCCCGTGATATTTCCGTTGTCCTGCGTGTGGATCGCCGAGGGCAGCTGCACGCCCAGACGCAAGGTGCGAATGTAGGGCCGCGCCGCTGCGCCCGCTCCGCTGGCTGCTCGCGTATAGGTGAACAGGTAGCGTGCGGGCCGAGGCAGGGCCGTACTCGGATTCACGTTTGAGATGTTGCCACCGACCACGTCGAACCAATAGCTGGTGGCGCTGACGTCGCCTCCGGACCGGTTGTCCCAAAGAAGGGTCGCCGAGTTGCTGCCCGAAATCGTGCTCTCCGAGGCGCGCAGGAAACGCGGCTGGTAGTCGAGCAGGATTTGCGCGGACCGCACCGGCACCGAAGTTCCGAATCGGACCGTGCCGAGGTTCGGATCGAGATAGATTGCGCCTCCAAGCTTGGAGTCGAACCGGATTAGGCCGCTCGCACGGTCGACGCTGCGGGTGTTCGGCAGCTCGAGGTCGACGACGACATTGTTCAGGCGCTGATACACCTTCGTCGCAAACCGGCTATTCCATACCACGCCTCCGGCGCGGTAGGTTCCGCGCTCGCTTTCCGCCACGACAACTTCCTGAGTTCGAGCCGGGAGGAAGAGCGGCGTGTTGGGCGCGGTGATCGTCGAGGAGCCGACGGTCGTCCCCTGCGTGCTCATGCGTCCATAGAACACTTCGCTGTTGGTGCGTCCGCGCAGCTTGCCCACGATGCCGAGCTCGATGATCGTTTGATTGCCGCCATTGCCCGTGTACGGGCGGACGACGACGCTCGGTGCGCTCAAGGCTTCAAACCCCGAACCGACCGAGACCGACTTGGGCTGGGTGAAGGTCGTGCCGTCGAAGACGGTATAGAACAACTGGCCCTCGCCGGTGCCCGTCGCGGTGTAGAAGATGACCGAACCGCCCGGCACCTGGTAGATGGTGGGTTTGCTCTTCGGCGTGTTGACGTCGTACGTCATCGACTGGACGTTGTCCGCCGTGACCGCGCCGGCCGCATCGACGGCCAGTCGGGCCGTCATAAGGCGGTACTCGGTAGCCCGACCGTCGGTCGTCTGCTTCTGAGCGGTGCCGATAAAGGCCATCGTCACGGTACTGAACGGAGCGCCGCCAAGCGGGTCCATCATGCCGTTCGAAGGCAACGACGGAGCGCCGAACTTAACCGAATTGGGAATCAACGTAGCCGTCGGGCTCGCGTTGAAGTACGGGTCAAAGGGCGCGGGTGGGAAGGGGCCGACCTCTTGCCGGAACCAGCGCGCATTGCTTGCCGGAATGAAGTCGCCAAGTTCGCGAAGCGGGCTCGTGCCGGCCGAGCCTCCCGGTTGGATGCCGTTGAGAGTCGATACGTAGAGGCGATATGGCGCATCCGTCACCTGGTCCGTCGGGTGGTTCGCATTGAACTGCGGACGATCCGAGGTCCACACCATCACCACGTCTCCGTTTGGCGTGCGCATGCCTGCCGGCTGGAGGTTGGCGTAGGTGAGCTGCTGCGACTGGTCCGAGCCGGCCGCGTAGGTCGGCGGTACGTCGATCATTTGCGTCGTCGCCTTCGTGAAGCTCGTCGTCGCCCGGCTTTCGCGGACGATGAACTTGAGGATGAACGTCGGATTTGAGATGATCTCAAGCGGGTTGTTGCCGCCATCGACATCTACCGCCTGATTGAACGGCGACAAGTCCTCGACGATCTCCATGCGCTGCGAGTATAGACCCACAGGCTGGCCGATCGGCGGCGTGGCCGCGATGCGCGGATTCGCGGGCTCAGGGCCGTTCGGGAACAGAATTCCCCGCGTGATGCCGAGATTGCCGTTTTCGCGGTAAATCGGGTTGGGGCTGAAGGTCGTGCCGCCTCGGTCGCCCACACGCGCCTTCTGCAGCAGACTCGTATTCGGCAGGAGACCGAATGTGTAGTCCATGTCGCTCCAAACGAATCGACTCGCGTCAAGCCAGCCCAAATCATCGACCGAGTTGGCATACAGCGGCCATGCCCCAGGGAACGGTCCTCCCGCGACGCCCTTTGCGAGGCGAAGGTTGAGGAAGTTGACGTTGCCTTCATTGACGACGGTGAACGATCTGAACAGGGCCGCATAGTCGGGATTGGCGGTCACGTTCGGAGTCGAGGTGAAACCGGCAATCGAGGTGCCAGGGGCCGCCGTCCAAGGACTGAGCGCGCTTGGATCGAACGTTCCAGGAGCCAGCGGCGAGTAGCCGGTACCTTGCGCAAGCGCGCCAAGGTCCACCGTCGGCGTCGTTACCGAGAACCGCTCATCGACCGCGACGGCGGTGTTGAATGTGAACGAACGGTAGGCCTCGCGACGACCGTTGATCGGGTTGAAAATGCCGTCGCCATTGGCGTCGACGAACACGTTGATTCGGCCCAAGTACCCCGAAGGAATCTTCGAAAGGCCGGACTCGGTGAAGTAAGGATCGTCGATGCCCGCCGTGGCCGCGTAGTTGTTGCGGTTGTTCGGAGGCTGGAAGCGCGGAACGTCCACCGTGAGCTGGAACAGGACCGGCGAGATGACGCGCAACTGCAGCATTGACTCGTCGTAGTTGGGCGGCAGAATGGGTGGTTCGAGAGAGACGCCGCTGGTGCTGACCATCGGATTCTCGGGAACGCCGTTCGGATCCTTGACCGCACGCAGGTATTCGCGGGGGATATTTGGATAGTCGAGGCTCAAATTCGGGAATCGAGCAGGCAGATCCTCATATCCCGGATAGATCGTCGCGTCGATGGCCTTGTATATCTCGCCGGGGCCGCCCTGCCAAGCCAGTTCCGGCCGCGACAGGCGAACCGATTCGAGGCCACGCCCCGCTCCCTTGAGAATGGTAAGCATCGACATGTCCGCGACCCAGAAGTTGGCGGTGCCGCTTTGTCCATTGCCGACCACTCCTGCGGAGTTACCGAGAAGCGTTCCATTGACGCCGACGGTGTTCGGCGACCCTTCCGTGATGCGCTGTGGATCGCCAGGATTGGTGCTGTCGCCGATGCGGCGATTAGAGCCGCCAATATTGCCCGTCGGTTTGCCGGTGAGGTCGACCTCCGGCATGTAAAGGGCCAGCGGATTTGCCACCAGGAACCTGGTCGACGAAGTCGCCGGATTTAAGCGAACATTTTGGACCGTTCCCGAGTTGTTAAGCGCCGCTGATTGGATCGTGAACTGGATGCGAGCGCCGCCGGGAGGCAGGCTCGTTGGTCCGGACCCTTGGATCGGGAAGGCGAGAATGGCGTAGCCGTTCCAACCGTTCGGCGCATTGGGCGGTTGCTTGAAGCGCTTCGCCTGGACCCCGAACTGGCGCACCGAGTTGCCCTCCACCGACATTTGGAACTGGACGATCGGCGGACTGACCGGGTCGCCGTTCGGGTCCGTCGTCTTGAACGGGAAGTCGTAAACGAGGAAGTAAGCGGTCTCGCCCCACTCGAAGGCCAAGGGATTACGCGTGAATGAGTAGAGGGCGCTTGTCGCTTGGAAGTAATCGAGGGTCCCGACGTCTCCGTTGACCACGTCCGGGTCCGTGAGCGGTGCCGTCTCGCTGGCTCGCAGAGCCTGGTACCCGGCTAACGTCAGAAGCTTCACCTTCGCATTGCGGAAGATCTGGCCGGCCGGGTCGTTGATCGTGACCGTAGACCCGCCAGGAGGCGTTCCGAGGCCGCCAACGGTGGCGTTGCTGCTCCAGGCAAGCAAGTTGCCCGAGTTGTCGGCACCGTACATGAAATTCCAGCCGACAGCGAGCGGCGAGGTAACGGCATCCGACGTTCCGGTCCATTCCCAAGCCAAGCGAGTGCCGTCTATGGCAAGCGTCGCCGGATTGGCGAACAGTGCGTCGAATCGCCCGTCGTCGGTCGGCACCATAACGACAGGAGCTGGATTAACAACGCCCGCGAGGTCGGGGACCGACATGACGTTGAACGTCAGCGCGCCGGTCACGCCGGTATCGAGCTCGTTCGTGCGCCAAATAACCGATCCGTCGGTCGACTTCAGCGCGTAGATGTAGCCGTTCTGGTTCGAAGCAAACACCAGATCGTCGGGGCCGCCGGCCTGCGCGGCGGTAGCCGTCGCTGGGCCGCCGGTGAAGTGGTCGGCGTCGACCGTTACGGGGAGCGTTGTTATCGGATCGACGAAATTGTCCTGCTCAAACTTCCAGTCGAAGCTGCCATTAAGATTGAGGCTGTAGAACTGTCCGGGAACAGTGTCGTCTTTCCTGGCGGTGCCGAAGTAGAGGCGATTGAAGTCAACGGCGGGGGTCGTCGAGACGGGGCCGATCGCTGGTGCCGTTAGCACCGGATACGTCCAGGTCGTCGTCGTGCGCTTGTTGGTCGTCCCGATCGCGTCGAGGGCGTACACGCGGCCTTCCAGCGCCGGCACGATCACCGTCAGATTGCCCGCAACGGTTGCGAGCGCAGGCGAGCCGCCAAATGCCACGCCGGTCGAGCCGGCGGGGATCGGGAGCTTCCGAATCGCCGGGTAGTCGTCGGGGTAGGACCACTTTCGGGTCGTCGTGCCGACCTTGCCGGCCGCCTTGTCATAGTCGCCTCGGCCGTCCGAATTGATGCAGTAGACACGTCCGTTCTTACCGGCGACATAAATGAGGTCGGTATTCGGGTCGGTGCGCACCACAAGGGGCGAGCTGACGCCGAAACCGGTGTTCGGCATATCCGCCACATTGCCTAGCGCGTTCTCATCTTCACCAGGAACCAGATTCGGGTCCGTTTGAGTCCCCGTTATGACGCTGGGGTAGGCCCAGTACACATTGGTCGTGCCATCGCCATTTCCGGTGGCATCGAGACAGTAAACGTGGCCATCGTCGCTGGCGACGATGACGCAATCCTTTTCGACGCGAGGTCCGCCATTGAGGTTGAGCCAAATCTTGGCCTGGGTCGGCGTGGCGTTGATCGAGTTGTTGTAGCCGCCGATGAAGCGAACCGCGTCCGCGTAGGCGAAGAGCAACGCATCCGCAAGATTGCTGCTGTGATTGGTGATCGCGACTCTCAGCGGCGCTGATGACGTGTGGCGGAAACGAAGATTGCTGATCGTAACCCAGCCGGCGACGGATTGGTCGATAGGGATTGTCGCGGTAGGCAGCGCGCCGCCTTCGTAAACCTCGATGTCGGTGTTCTTCGAAAAGTTTTGGATTCCGCTGTTGCCTCCGCAATACACCTGAATCAGGTAATCCCCGTCGCCAAGGGTTGGCGTATAGGTGACGGCGCTGCTTACGGACACGGGATCGATTGGGGCAAAGTCGTAGTCCGCGCCCTGATGTGCGGTGGTGGAATCCGCTGTCCACGTCGGGCCGACGGCCGCCGCGTTGTTGTCGACGGTGGTCGAGAATGGCAGCACCTCGGTAGGATTCCAGCGCCACAGCACGCCGCCGGTGTCATACGAATACGCCGTCACTTCGGGCGTGGTAATGGTTACAGCCTGGCCGCCCTGGAACGTGCTGATGTTCTTGTTCAGCGCCGCGACGGTTTGGACGCGTGTTCCTAGGCCGGTATTAATCTGCTTGACCGTCGGCTGCGCGACGTAATAGCCGTTGTCGGGAACCGCCATCGCGGCATCGGCATACACAACTTTGTCGTTGGGGAAGAGAACGTCGGAATTCGGGTCGCCGGCCGTTGTCAGCCGGAACGGCTCGGTCAACTGATCGTTAACATCTCGGTAGACGGTATTGAACAGTTTAACGTGGAGCGGCTGCCCGGAGTACGGGTACACCTTGTTGGTCAGGCCGCCCTTGTTGCCGAGCCTTACCCAGCCCTGGCCGGCGATGTTGCGATCAACGATCTCGATGCTCGTTTGCCCGGTGCCGTAGGTGACTTCGTATACGAAAAAGCGTGCCGGATAGACGAGGTTCGTTCCGTTGTCGGTCGGGCCGTTGGGCAGATAAACGTAGAGTCCGTACGCTCCGTTCGGAGTCAACGGATTTTCAACCGTAGGGTCAAGCACCCATTCGAAGGTCGAAAGACCGGAACCTCTGGGGATGCGGGGGTCGTCGTGGCTTCCGTGCGCAGACTGAATCGCGGTCGCGTATTCATAGGGACCAACGAAGGCGGCGGCGGCATCCGTTTGAGTGTCGACTTTCGAGCCTCTCACCTGGTCGAGCGTCGTGTTCAGCGTTCTCGGCGCGGTGTAAAACGGATTCGCTTCCTGAACGCCTGGTGCAGGACCTGCCCACGTACCCGTTCGCACGATGGGATCGAGCGGGCTGGGAGGAGTCGGAGACGTACCGGTGTTGTTGCGGATAACCGCGCTACCGCGGTTCAGGCCGTTCGGCGTGAACCAGGTCAAGTTGGCGAAACCAGGCCCGAAGGCAGCTGGGTTGGAGTTCTTGCCCGTGCGGCCGGTGTCGCCTTTATGGGTTGGGAAGTCCTGCGCCCACGCGCCAACGGCCAGCAACGCAAACGCTGCCAGCATCCCGATTAACCGACGATAACAAAACATCTCCTTCACAAAGGTCCTCTTTTTAACGCCTATCGGCAAAAACTGGATTTACTAATCCTCGAACTCCATCGATCGGAGGCAGTTGAAACACGATCGTCTTTAGATCGAAGCCAAGATTCTTCTTGCCCCAATCAAAGCCGGTTCCGGTGGGCGAGCTGTCGAAGTCGCCGTTGACCTGCAGCACCTCGCCCTTGAAATCTCCACCGCCACGCGTCGTTCCCACGTACCCGTTAACGATCAATACGTCGCCATCATCCAGCCGGCGCGCATAAGTTGCGCGAAGGCTCTTCGCGCTATTCGCGCTCGGCGCGTTGGCCACTAGGCGGCGGATAGCTTGGTACGCCTGGTTGGGCAGCATCCAGCGCACATCCCAGCGGTTCTGAGCGGTGTTCGGCACGATTTCGTAAACCCCGCTCGCGTCGGTATACATCAGCGAGATCATCGGCCCATTGGTGGGGTCGTTGATCACCCTGGCCGTGACCGACGAGAGGTTGCTGATCGCCTGCGTATGCGCCGGGACTGGCACCGATTGGAACGTGCCGGTGGCGAAATTCCAGTAAGCATCGGCGGGAACCGCCGGCACAAACACCTGGCTGATCACGACGTTCCGGCTCGGAGTCGTCGGATCGAACACGAGGATGCCGCCATTGCCAGTCGCGGCTTCGCGTTGATTAGCGACGGTGCCCGACGGTGTGTCGAGCCCGGTATTCACCCGCGTCGGCGATGCGGAGCCGATGCCCGAAACATAGTAGTAGCGCCCACTACTATTGTCGTAAACACGAGCCACGCTGTTGTATTCGAAATTCTTGCCCGACACGCTGGCCGGGCTGTGCCAGACGAGCACGCCGATCTGTCTCTGTCCCCCGACGGTGACCACGCCGGTGACCCGGCGATTGGCGTTGACGGTGTACTTGTCGGCGATCTCGACGAGCCGGCGGTGGCCCGAGTCGGCGATCAGATAATGCACCCAAAGCTGGGTGCCGCCTACTTCAAACGTCGTAAACAGCGCCACGTCCCGCGGCGCGTTGAGCTTCAGCGACTCATTTGTCTTGTAGCCGGTCGGCACATTGGTCGTGTCGAGCTTAAACGAGCTGATCGAGCGGAGTTCGCGGCCGGCGAGATCGATGCGGGCCACTCGGTTCGCGCTCGGATCGGCGACGATGATGTCGCCTTCGCCTATCGGATAGGCGCGCGTCGGCCGAAGCAGGGGCTGGATGCCGCCCACATTGCCCACGTCGGCGCTGCCGCTCGATGCTGATGCGTCGGACGACCAAATCGGGTTGCCGCTGGCATCGAACCGGCTGAGCCGGCCCTCGTCCGCGACAAGGAAATCGGAGCGGGAGAACGCGTACACGCCCTGATCGCCCCATGCCCCAAGCACCCCTTCCCCGCCCACGAGGCCATAGGCGGCGGTGGATTTCCCGGTCCGGGTCTGGCGGATGCGAACCAGATAGTCCTCGAAGTCGCGCATGTCGCGCATCTGCGGCCAGAGCAGATCGGGGTTCGCGGTTGGGCCACCTACCGCCGGGACTTTCAACTGATAGAGCTGGTGCAGCCAGGGCCGCTCGGTGTCCGAGATGAGGTAGGCGTCGGTTGGCGAGATGTCGGTGCTCCAACCGATGATCAAGCCGGTCAAAACAAACTGCGGCGGCACCGCCTGCAACAGATCGAGATTGGCGAGAATGCTGCTTCCAGGCACGAAAACGGAATCGCCCATCGTGAGGGGACCGGCCGTGGCTTGCACGCCGTGCATCACGGAGTACCACAACAACGGGCTCCACTTCGATCCCAGTTCGTCGGGCTCGATAAGTTGGTCTGGCTGATTCAGTCGCCGAATGATGACGGGCTGGCTGGTGCTGAACGCATTCGCCACCGGGCCGCGAGTCGTCGCCATGAGGTTGTCGAGTCGAATGACGCCTTCGCTGCGATCATACGAGTATTGACCCGGCGACAGATCGTTATAGGCCGTGGGATTACTCTTGTTCGAGCTGCGCACGATGTCGGGTTGCCGCAAGCTGAAGCCATCGCCGATGTCGCCCACCCGGATTTCGGGTGCCTCAGGCTCCGCCTTGAACGCCATGAGAATGGTGAACGGTACGAATGCCTGGAAGAAGCCGCCGCCCGTTTTGCGGCCCGAAGCCGTAACGTAGACGACGCCGCTGCGCACACTGGGTGAGCCGACGAAGGTCAGCCGGCTGAATTGGCCAGCAAGGTAGGTCGGCTGGAGTAGCGTAATCCCGTCGGTATCGGTCACCGTCGCGCGGTGCTGCACCGGCGCGGCTTGATTCAGCGAAATGGTGTGAGGCGGGTAAAGATCGTAGCGGGTGAGCATACGGAACCCGCCGCGTCCGATATCCTCCCGGATCGCGTAGAACGAGCCGCCCGCGAGGTTGTCGTTCTGGTCGTTCTGATTGCTGACGACACAATACAGCGTGCCGCGCGCAGACATCGCAATGCTGCCCACAATCGGGCGACGCGCGGTCGCGATTACGTTGGGATCGTCCGGCAAGTAGAGCTGGCCGCGAAGGATCTGCGTGGTGCTCGCGCTCGATCCGGTGCCCCAATCGATCGAGTAGTCGAGCCGAACGCCGTAGGTCGTGGTGAAATTCGCGGGAAGCGGCTGATTCAGATCGAAGGTCAGAATGCCGGCGGTCCCCGTGAAGGTGCCCTTGAAATACTGCGCCATTTCGGCATCCGTGAACGGATCGCCGTTCGGCTTTATGATCGTCAGCTTCACGCCTAATGACCCTTGGCCGTTTAGGCTATTGCCGCCGTTGTAGACCCCGAGCCCCTGCGTTGCGGCTCTCGTGACGACCTTGAGCTCCATCGGCACGGAGGTCGAGTCGACCGCGCTCGGCCGGGGGCTCTCGCCTCGCACGCCAAGCCATAGGCTGCTGATGCAGGCCGTACCGGTAATGCCGCTGCCAGTTGGCTTTCCGGGCAAATACATCACTCGGTCGTATCCGCCCGAGTTGTCCTGCACGGGAATGTAGCCCACCGTCGCGGCCCCGGAAATCGGAGGCAGCGTCAGGCCCGGTCCGCCGCCTGCGCTCCAGACGACGCCGGCGGTCTGAATCGCGTCCTCAGCGACGGGATCGGCGACCCAAACCTGGCCGATATCGTTGCCCGCGCTGCTCACCAAATCCGGCACGTACAGGAGGCCGTCGTGATAGGTCGGCGAGATCGGCACGTCAGTTCCGGCATATCCGGAAGTCGTCGGCGGGTTGATCTGCTTGAACGGCGCCTGCGGCCCCGGCTGGATCGTTCCGTTGGCGAGGTTGAAAGCATCGAACATGTAGAGCACGCCGTTCGTGCCCACCACGAAAATCTGATCGGAGATGATTGAGCCGTCTGCCCGCGCCCGTCCGCTCGGGACTTCGCCGCACACCGGCGATGAAATCGTCACGCCGAGGCTCGGGCTCTCCCATAGGAGATCCCAATCGAAGCCAAGCGAGGAATCTCTAAACCCGTCATCCGGATCGCCGTCGCCATCGAGGTCGGTCTTCGGATCGGCATCGTAAACCCTCACGCGATCGCCCGACGAGACGACGAGCAGGCCCTTGTAAAGCACCGGAGTCTGCTGCTGCAGGATCGAAGTGTCGCCTCGCGAGAAGCGCCGAAGCAATGGCGCGTAAGGATCGATAGGATTTGCGTGCGAGTTGCGCGTGCCGCCTCCCGGATGGGAGAAGCCCGAGGTCAAGTGGAGCATGTTGACGGCAAACTTGCCCGCCAGCTCGCCGGAACGGTCGAACGCGGGGTCGCCCGCCCAAAACTGCTTGTTGACGCTGTACGACGCGCCATTGCGAACGCGGTTAAGCGCCGCTGCGTACCCAGAAGTCGTAACGACGACATAACCGTCGCCAAACTTGGTCGTGCCGATCGTCGGCCCCGTCGCCGTCGCGGCGACGAAGGTGAAGCGGCCGTAGTCGGGCTGGAGCCAGGATTCGATCGGGGCAAAGGTGCCCAGCCCGTGTGCGGTCAGATCGATCTGCGTCGCCGTCGTTGTAAAGTCGGTTCGGAAAGCCTCGAGGTTGCTCGTGGAGAGTGAGTAAGGCGTCGTCATCAACGGATTGAAGACGTCGGCATAGGCGAGCGGCTGGTTGCCGAGCGCGGTGTTCTTGTCGAACGGCGCCGGGAAAGTGTTGGCAATCGTGCCAGAGAAATCGGTGGTGTTCGCGATGTCGATCCACAGCAGCCCGCCACCATCGACGAACTTGCGGAGCTTGTCGCGCTCGGCGGTGTTCAGCGAGGTAAAGCCGTAGGCGCTCAGCAGCAGGACGTCATAGTCGGAGAGCTGATCGTCGCCGAGGGCGCTGAGCCGCACTTCCCAGTAGGGAGCGCTCGCCTTGTTCAACTGGACCGGCGGGTTGGTGTTGACGGCGGGAATATTGGCCGCCGAGCCGCCTGCGGCGGTCTCGAGCGCCGCCCAACGGTCATAGATCGCCTGCGTCATTTGAGTCGTGGCGCGAGGGTTGTAAATATTCCAACCCGCCGGCTTGACGCCGGGATTCGAATCGAGATTGAACCATGCGTGAGGCGTGTTGTTGCTCTGGAACCCCGACGTCTGATCGCTGTCGATGACGACGATTCCCGCGCGGATATCGATCTTGCGGTGAGCGTAGCCTTGCGCCGGGGCAAGGCAAGCGAGCGACATCAGCACCAAGCTGAAGATGCCGGCAAAGCGGCGCAGCATCACGGTTTCACCTCTCCAAAGTAGGCCAAAGTAGGGCTGACCGGCAATCGCGGCAGCGGGGGAAGCAGAGATACGGAATAAATCGGATTGCTCGCGGTGTCATAGCCGGCGACGTATCGCTTGGAGCGAATCCACGTTGTGGGATCCTCGAGCGTTGTGAAGCCGACGTTGCGATCCGTCGCGAGCGACGGGTCGTACGTGATCGAGATGTTCGGCACGTACATATCGGTGGTTACGTCCTTGCCCGCAGGCACATGTTGCGCGGGGATGAGCTGTCCGCTGGCACCGTGGTATCGCGGGATCCAGCCCCACTTGCGAATCCACTCGGCCTGCTGGCTGATCGGCACCGGCATGTTCTGCACGACGGAACCGAAAATCTGCACTCGCACATCGAGCGGCTCGCCGTAGAACGGCATCTGGGGCGAGGCACCATAGCTGTCGAGGCGGTCCTGGTCTGCCCTAACCTGTCCGTTCGCGGAGGAGTCGGCGTCGTAGGCGTCGCGTCGGTCGTTCGGGTTCGGGTTGAACCATGGGCCGGGGATGACGAAGAACGAGCCCTCTTCAGCAAACAGCACGGCTTCGATCCGGATGTCCTGCGGGACGATCGCCGCGCGGGCAACCATGTAGTCGTTCGTGGGCGTGCCGCCCACGGGGTTCTTGCCCGTGACGACGTTGAAGTCGTTCAGCCCCTCGACGAGGAGGTGGTAAGCGCCCACGTCCGAGTTCAGCGACCCATCAATCCGCATCGCGTTGGTGTCGAATGTGAAGTCGGATGGCACGATCGGGAACGACGTGGCCTCGAACTTAGAGTAGCGCTGCCAAGGCTGCGCGCCAAGCCCGTAGAGCGTGTACTTGTCCGTCTTCGTGTAGCCGCCCACCGGTGTGTATCCGGGTGGGAGGAACGGCGTCGCGGCATTGGAGGAGTTTAGATCAAACAGGTATTGCCACTCGCCCCCGCCGCCCGGAAGCGTGTTCAGGAGCGGATAGTTGACGTCCATGTTGATGAACGACGCGGGCGCCGGGCCATCGGCCATCGTCTGCGTCAGCAGGAGCTGAGTCGGGATGAAGGTGCTTGATCCGCCTGGGGTCGTGTACTGCGTAGCGAACGGGTGCCATGTGCTGGGCCGCGTCGGATCGCCGCCCAGCGATGCCGGGGTATTCGGATCGAGCAAGAATTCGTTGTTGAAATCGATTCCGCCATCGACACGCACGAGCAAGGGGTTCCACTCGACCGCGCTCGGTGCTTCCTTCGCCTCTTCCAAGTTCTGAAGGGGCGCCGGGCCGAAGAACTGGGTCGTGTTCACGGCAACGTAATCCTTGGCGAGCAACGCCAGCATGGATTTGCTGAGCGTCGTGATACGCGTTCCGACGGTTCCGGCTCTCATCCCGTTATTGATGACGCCTTTCGTGATACTTCCCTCAATGTAGATCGTCGCGTTCGATACCACCGTGAGCTGCATGTCGGTCGGAATCTCGCCGCGCACCCGGACGTTGCCGGCAAAATAGACGACCCCGTTGAACGGATAGCCCGACGGCTTGTAAGAATTGACCGTGGCCGGCGTCACCTGGGTGATATCGATCGGGTTGCCCGTGCCGTCGACCGAATAGGAATTGAATATCCAAACCTGCCCGTTCGCATCGGGAACCAGCTTGTAGCGGATGGACCGGTTGTTCACCAGGGTGCCGTCCGGCCTGCGCCAGGACCACTCATTCCCCGAGGTCGCGCCGTTGCGGATGATGATAAAGCCGTCGGTCAGCAGTCGCATGTACGCGCCCTTCGGAGCGTAGAACGCGCCTTTCCAACCGGTGTCCTTCTGCCCGTTGTTCGGGTTGAGCCAGTCGTACACGAGCGATTCAGCGCTGCCCACGTCTTCCCTGCCCTGCTCATCCACCCGCATCTGGCGATCGCTGGCGTTGTCGATGTAGGGGCCTTGGCCATGGCCGAACTTTCCTGAGTTGCCGCGGGTATAGATGCGGCCGCTCGACTGCGTGAGCTGCAGATTTCGGTTGTTTCCAGTGTCCGGGTCAACGCGCAAGATCGACGGCGCATCCTTGATACCCGTGCCGCGCGGGAAGCCCTGGCTGTCGCCCTCGGAATAGGAGTCACGAATGAAGTTTCGCTGGGTGCTAAATCGGGGGTTGTCGCTGTTGATGCTGTCAGGCGTATTGTTCGTGTTGTTGGTTTGCGAAGTTTGCCACGTGTTGCCGTTGGCGCGCGCCTGGTTTAAAGTGAGCGTCGCGTTGTCGTCCGCGCCTCGAATGCTTCCAGCAACCAGAAGGCTATCGCCGAGCAGCGAGTTCATATTCGCGACCACGTTGCCGTAGATCATCAGATCGGCATTGACGTACATGCCGCCGCCGTAAGGGATGCCGTTCGCGAACGTGCGCGGGCCACCATTATCCGGATTCGGCAGAGCGCCTTGCGCGCCGAAAACGACGGGAACGTTAACCAGGGCCGGGGCCGCGCCGTTGTCGCCGTACATCTGGCCGCTCTCGTCGGGTGCGCCGATCTCGGCTGGCCGCGACACGTGGTTCTTGTTCGTGATGAACATCGCGTGCTCGATCAGGCCGCACGAAATGAATCCTACCACCTTCTTCGATTCCGCAGTCTCGCGAACTCGGCCCGAAACGCGATTCTCGCGGAGCGTCGTCGGGTCGTTGGGAATAATCTTGCCGGCCTTGCCGACCGATTCCACCATCGTGTAGTTGCGCAGCAGGCCCGGCTGCAGCAGCTCGCCGATCGGCAGGACCGAAAACACGCGCGGATCGCTCGGCGCGTAGCGCACTCGGACCAAAGCTCGGCCTCGCTCAAAGAGCAGTCTCGTATACGAGCCAAGCTTGTCCGGCCCGCCCTGGTCGGTCGGGTCGGCGGTGTTGGGGAGGCGAAGGAAATCATAATCGGGATCGGTGAGCGGAACGTTCTGCGAAGCCGGATCGATGGTAACCGCCTGCACCGGACGCCAGTCCGCGCCGTCAAGCGAGTTCAGCATCTGGGCGTGGACGTACCGAACGCCTGCTTCAGCGAGATCGAACGCGAGCGAGCGCTGCTGGTTCCGTCCCGTCGTGCGAATGCTCCGAGCGACGAGCGCGATGAAGACCGTTCCGAGGACCAGAAGGATCCCCAGAATGATCAGCGCCATCGCGAGGGTTTGGCCCCGCTGGCGGCTGGTTCGAAGCATTGTCTTGGCAGAATTCATGCTGGCTTACCGAAGGAAATTGCGCACCGACGCGGTTGCACGGAGGGTGACGGACTGAGGATTCGGGATCGTGGACTGCGGGAGGTTCCGAATCGTCATCTGGACCGTCATGAGCTGACGCGAGTCATAGTCCACCGCCATCACATCTTTGGCCTGGGTGAACTGGAAGCGGTAGTAGACCCTGATCTTGTTGTTCGGGAGCGGAACGTTGGGATCGGAGTTGAACTGGATATAACCCGCCTTGTAGCGCGGCTGGATAACCGCCGACACGAAGTTGGTCGGATCGTAGTTCGCCGGCGGCGGTGTCAGTCCGAGCAGCGTGTAATCGGGCTCGGGCAGATCCGTAAAGTTCATGCGGTACTGGTTCGGCCCTGGCTCGCGGCTGGTGCGCGTGTAGCGGACGACGCGTCCGTAGGCGGCTCCCGGGTTCTGATCCGGGCCGAAGACCTGCTCGCTGCCCGGCACGATGCGGGCGCGGGCGAATCCGATGGCGCGATCGGGGTTCAACGGGCTCGCCGTCGCTGAGAAGTCATCCATCGGCGTCACGCGCAGATCGATAAAGCGGTGCACGTCGGGCCGCATGTCCGGCAACGCGCCGTTCTGCATGTCGAACCAAATCTTGTTGAACTTGCGGTTGATCGACACATATTGCGGATCGGAGAAAGTACCCGCCGAAAGGTCGACCGCGTTGCCCGCCGTGCGCGGATAGTCGTTGAATGGCGACTTCGGCTCGGTAGGCATCGGATCGGTGGCGTCCGGGCTCGTCCAGGTCGGCCCGCCCGGCAGCGCGCTCGGATTTGTCGGATCGTTGATTGCGGTCGGCGTGAAGTCGGGCGCGGTCCCAACCGTAGCCACTTCGCTGATGGCGAAGCTCGCAAGCACTCGGCCTCGGTTGAAATCGGGGAAGTAGGGGGTGAACAGCGTGCGCAGATTGTTGTCGCCGAGCCAGGCTGACCGAGTGTTGGCGGCGGCGATGGCGCGGGAGAAATTGCCGCGGATGCCGTTCTTGACGCCCCGGATGTACGTGTCCATGTCCATCAGCTCGTAGCCGTACTTGCCCAGCCCGTTAGGCTGGCCGACGCGGGTGTCGTCGGTGGTCTGCGTCGGGTCGTAGCCGTAGATGCTGAAGCCGCGCGGATCGGTCGCGCCTGGGCTGCGGAGCGCGAGACCGACCTCGTACAGCTGATTCGATCCCGCGGTGTAGCCTTGCGGGTAGGTGCGCACGATCGTGTTCGCCCAGCCTGCGTATTTCGTGAGGAAGACGTCGGGCGCCAGCGTCGAGCTGCCTTCGGATTCTTCGCCGAGACGAACCGCCATCTGGCCCTCGGCGGGCTCGGAGCTGACGCGTGTCGGCTGGAACGAGACGAGCGTCATCAGCCGCGGCGCATTGCCGTCGTATTGAATCTGCCGCGTGCGCAGATCGTAGATCGGCTGGATCATGTCATAGCGCGAGACCTCGGTCTGAATCGTCGCGGCCCTGAGCCAGTTCTGGACCATTTGCTCCTTGGTCGGATCGGGCGTGTTGTCGGGATCGGCGACGTTATAGTCCGGATCGCCTGAGGGCTTGTAGTAGTTGTGAACCGTTCCATCCGTGGGGTCTTGAAACGTGTCATCGACGCCAACCGCTGCCGGATCAAAGAACCTCGGATCGTCGGCTCGGGTGCCCGTGGTGTGGAGGTAGGTGTTCCGGCTTTGATCGTAAAAGAACGCCTTGTTAACCACAAACTTGTTTTGCGTGTTGCTCCAGATGTACGGCAGCACTTCCGCCCGGTAAAGCACGAACAGGTTGTCTCTGCCGCCGATGTTCGCGAAAAGGCCCGTAAATGGTTCGTTGTAGCCGAGGTAGCCACCATTGTTGGTTCGCAGGGGATCGCGTAGGCCGACCCAATAGCGCACGATGGTCATGCCCGGTGCGGCCGGGAGCATGACCTGGCCCTTCGGGGCATGGAGCGTGGGATCGTACATCCCCGTGTAAGGATTCAGGAATGCGCCGCCGCTTTGGCTTCCAGGATCACCCTCGAACGGCTTGATGAGGTCGAGCTTGGCATTGAAAATCGGAACCCGAGTGAGCTCCCGCGTATTGTCATAGCCGGCGACCGTAAGAGCCGAACCGGGCTTGGCGGGCACGACGATGTCCAGTTCGCCCTTCGTCCCCGAGTTGTCCCGCACGCCTTCGCTGTTGTTGATCTCGCGGGCGATGCGCTCGGTGAGCGTGCGCGCCTTGTCCTGGGCATCGGCAAAGGCCTGAGCCGCGCGAGTGAGGTTAAGGCTCTGAATGATCGGCACCACGATGATGCCCATCAGAATCGCGGTAATCGCGATAACGACGAGGAGTTCGATCAGCGTAAAGGCTCGTTTGCGAAACATTAGTAGCCCCTCTGCAGATAGGTTTCGACCGTCGAGCGACGCCAGCCTTGCATCCATTTATTCAAATTGCTCAAGTTCGTGGGTGAATCCGACGTCAAGTGCCAGGAGTCGGGATTCCAAAGCACGCGCACCGCGACCGAAGCGCCCTTGACGCCCAGCACTGCTGCGCCGTAGGTGTTGTAATCAAAGCCGACGAAGTCCGGCAGGAAGTCGCTTACCTGGACATAGGGAAATCCGCTCGGGTCCGCCGGAGTGCTCCCGATGGTGCCCGTGACCGGAATCGGACCAACCGTCGCGCCGCCCGCATTGACGTAATAAACCTGACCCAGGGTGACGACGCGCCCCGCGTCCATTGGCGGGAAGTACACGCGGCCGTTCACGCCCCAGGTGCCCGATCCGCCGATGTAGAACTGTCCGCGCACCGGGCCGTTCAGCGTCTGGCGATAGCGCGCCGATGGCTTGAGGACCTGCACTGCCCAGTCGCCTTTGCCCATGTAGAGCGCGCGCAGATTTCGGTTGGTCACCGTCACCTCGACGGGAGTCGGGCTGTCCGGCGGAATCAGCATCATCTGGACGCCGTTTGTCGGGTCGCCGTCGTGATCGAGCAGCGTGATTAGGCCGATTGACTTGTTCACGGTGTACGAGCTGAGATTAGGATCCTTCGTCCGTTCGGCGAAGAGGAAGATGCCTCCGGTATCGAGGTCTTGAAGAATCAGATCGCGCGTCTGGGTGCCTCCAGCGCCGTCGGGAACGGGGATGCTGATGCCCTGGTTGGGCGTGCCGTCCACGTTGCTTTCGCCGGTCACCTTGAGGCTGCCGAGCGCGAGGCGGTACTGCGGCGGGGTGGCGTCGGGCGGAAAAATGTCCGGCGCGCGAAACTCTTCGCGGATGATGCGCCAGTCGTAGACATCGTAGTCGGCGCGCCCAACGAGAGGATCGCGGCGGCTGTTCGAGCGCCGAATCTGGAAGTTGTAGCCAGCCGGGCTAAATAGCACCAAACCCATCTCAGGCGAAAGCAGCTTGAATTCGTAAGGATCGCCGCTCGCGTCCCACGGATCGGTCAGGTTGAGCTGATCGAAGGTTCGGGCGACCTGCACGGTGTCCTCTTGGACGCCGACCAAGGTCTCGCCCGCGAGCAAGCCGGCGATGCTGGAAATCAGCACATGGTCGTTCGCCCCCGTCGGGTCGACCGGCACATCGACGATCACGTCGACGAGCGACCGTGAAGAGACGGTGGCTCCGTTGCTGACGTCGATAGTCAGGTTCACGCGGTACCGCGTGTTCTTGATGCGGTTGCTGGCGAAGATCAGCTCTGCCTGTGACGAATCCGCCTCATCCAGCCAGAATTCGTAAGGCCGAACCGGCACCGGGAATGTGGCGTCGTCCGGGTCGCCGAGACGCATCGTAAAGTCGTTTCCGTACACCACGAAGATCGAGGCGTAGGCGCTGCTGTAGACGATCGGCGCAAATTGCAGGATCATCAGCGCGCCGTACTGGGTGCCGATAACGCGAGGAGTGGGGATGATTTTCCCTTCGCCAAGCACGCGGCGCGACACGTTGGCACCGGTCAGGTACTGCCAGTTGCCTAACGGGCGGTTGCCCGCATCGTGAAAGAGTCCGACCTGATCGAGCGTCCCGGCCTGGGGGCCAAGATCGTTCGGCGAACGAGCGGGATCCTCTTCGATGAGGATCTTGAATCCGCTTACGCGGTAGATGACCGGAACGATCGCGTCGGGAAGCTGATCCGGCCGGCTCTTGAGCTGCTCGCTCATTTGACGGGCGAGCGCGGTGGCGATCGTCTGGTTCCGCGTGATGTTCAGGATGCGGAAGCCGGCGGGGAAAATTTGAACCACCGCGAGGATGCCGATGAGGAAGACGACGATGACGACCAGCAGTTCGACGAGCGTCGTCGCGCTTCGAAGCGTCTTTCGGCGGTTCACCCCTTGAGGGATCAATAACTTAAACATCGGCTTTTGTAACCTGCGGCACTGTTTCCAGCGCGTTAGGGGACGACTCTCCATGAGCGATCGTTCACGTCGACTGAGTCCCACGGCCTAGCGCCGCCGCCCAAGAAGAGCACGTAATCTTTCTTCTCGCGCTGCGGCAAGCCGCTCGGGTCGTAGTCGCGGAACCAGCTGTTCCAGGACAGGACGGTGTCCTCCGGAGGGTCGTTGTAGACAAGTTGTCGGGGGTCGTCGGTCGCGCCACCCGTGTTCACGCCGTCGGACGTCCAGCGAAGGGTGTAGCGCAGTTCCCAACGGCTGCCGGAAGGCGCGAGCCTCACTTCAGCGACGTCGTATCCGCTCACTCGATAGAAGGGGGTGGCCTGGGCCACGTTGGTGGTCATGTAGAGGAACGTCGGCGTTCCGTCGTTGATGAAATACTGCGGCGAGCCGGGAGACGAGGCATAGGCCTGTCGAGCTCCGGCGAGGTCATCGCCGGCGGTTATCGTGCCGTCGCCGTTGAGATCACGAATCGGGGCGCTACCAACCGCGCGGGGATCCTTGTTCGGCCACTCGGCGGCGGTAATCAGCGTTTCCGCATTGCGGTCGAAAGCGGGGCGCAACGTGCTGATGGAATCGACTCGCTTGGGATACAGCGCTGCGTAAAGCTTGCTCGCCGGAATCACCTGCGTCATCGCGGGATCGTAGAAGGATGCGTAACCCAGGAGCGCGGGCGGATAGGCACCTTGATCGGCGCGGTAAAGCTGCACCGCTGTGCGCAGGGCATTCATGTTCGAAAGATCCCCGCTGCGGTACGCCGCCTCTTTTGCCCGCATGAATACGGGGAAAATGATCGCCGCCAGGATCGCGATAATTGCGATCACGACGAGCAATTCGATGAGGGTAAAGCCTGTTTTTCGAGTCATAGCCTAAAAGTGCCCCGATCTTCCCACAGCGTGGACTGGACTAGAACCTGAATAGTTCCAAGAAACTGGGTCCTCCGACCATCGCGTGCAAGTAAGCATCTACTCCTCCAAGGAGTTGTTTTTCAAAGATGGCCGCCAAAATCGCTCCCAGCGCCAGGTACGGCCCAAACGGAATCATCGTGCGTTCCACCTCGAAGGTCTCCAGATCGTCCGGCGGCAGATACGGATCTTCGCCGAAGTACGATTTGTAGAACTTGGGCGCAAACAGCCCAATGACATCCAAGCATAAGACGTAGCCCAGTCCACATTTTAGCAAGGAAGCGACCGACTCGGGCTCGTAGTTCTCATCCTCTTCGGTCGCGGACTCGGCTTCCGCCCGAGCGGCGGCTCGCTTTTCGGCTTCCCTGAAGACGAGAATCTGAACGATTCCCAGCACCGCGCCGAGAACGACGGCGAGGCCGAAGCTGATCGTTGCCACGGCTGGGAACAGCACCGCGCCTACACCGCGCGCCATCTTGATGTCGCCGTGGCCCATCGCATCCTTGCCAAAGGCGAGCCGCCCAAAGAAGGCGATCCCCCACAGAATCCCGACGCCCGTCAGGGCGCCCGCCACGCTGCTCGGAATCCCCCACGTTATGGCTGCGTGCGAGCCCTGCGAATACAGCCAAAAGTTGTAACCAATGCCAACAAATAGGATGAACGCGTTGATCTGGTCGGGGATCAGATACAGCTCAATGTCGATAAAGATGATCGCGACCAGAGCGGCTGAAGCAAACGCGTAGGCGAAAGCCTTGCCCGGATCGGCCCCGACGACCAGATACTGGTACCAGATGCCCGCCCAGATCACGCCCGTCATCAACTCCACCCAGAAATAGCGCGACGACACCGGCTGCCCGCAGTAGCGGCACCGGCCGCGCGAGAACATCCAGCTCAGCAGAGGGAAGAGATCGGGCACCCCAAGCGGGTGCCTGCATTTCGGGCAGAAGCTCTTGGGCGGGTTGGAAAGCGAGATCGCCCGCGGCATGCGGTAGATCACAACATTGAGAAAGCTGCCGATCGCCGCGCCGATGAAAAGGCCGAAGACGAAGGTCCAGCTAGGAAACAAATCGTCTCACCTCGCGCATCCACCGTGATTATCAATGAAAAGGCCCGCGAAGCACAAGCTTCGCGGGCCAGATGCATGGATCGATTATTCCTTCGCAGCCGAATCGTCTTGCCCGGACGAGAGCTGGGCGATGACATCCACGAGTGGGAGGAACATCGAGATGACGATGAACCCGACGATGAAACCAAGGCCGACGATCATGATCGGTTCAAGCGCTGCCGTGAGCGACGCGAGCGTCGCCTCGACCTCCGCCTCATAAAAGTCGGCGATCTTTTGGAGCATAAAGTCCAGCGAACCGGACTCCTCGCCGACGCCGATCATGTGCACGACCATCGGGGGGAACAGCTTCGATTGCTCGAGCGGGTCGCCGATGCGATCGCCTTCGCGGATGCGGGCGCGCGCCTCGAGAACGGCGTCCGCCATGATCGTGTTGCCGACCGTACCGGCCACCGTCTCCATCGCCTGCAGAATCGGGACGCCCGACGTGAGCAGGGTGCCCATCGTGCGGCTGAACCGGGCCATGCAAATCTTGTGGTGAAGCTTGCCGAAGACCGGAACCTTCAATTTCATCCGGTCGATGACGCGCCTTCCAAAGCGCGTGCTGGCGAAGAGGCGATAGGCGATGACGACGATCGCGATCGAGAGCAAAGCGATCCACCAGTTGTATTTGATGATGTCGCTGAGGTTAATCAGCAGCTTCGTTGGCGCCGGCAGCTTGTCGCGCTTGAGCCCGAGGTCGGCCAAAATATCCGACCACTGCGGCACGAACCAGGTGACGAGGAAGATGACGATGCCCGTCGCAAGAATCAGGACCAAGACCGGGTAAGTCATAGCCGACTTCACCTTCCGGCGAAGCGCGACATCCCCTTCAAGGAAGTGTGAGAGGCGCTGCAGGGATTCCTCGAGCACGCCGCCGACCTCGCCGGCGCGGATCAAACCGATGAAAAGGTTGTTGAACGTGCGCGGGTGGCGCTGCATGGCGCGGGAAAGGCTTTCGCCTCCTTCGACCCGCTCGCCGAGGTCCAAGAGGATCTTCTTCAGCTTCGCGTCCTGGGTTTGCGCGCTTAGAACGTCCAGGCAGCGCACCAGCGAAACGCCGGCGTCCACCATAGTCGAGAACTGGCGGCAAAACACCGAGAGGTGGACCAGTTTCACGCGCCCATACGTCTTCGCTTTCGCCGACTTAGCACGGATCATCTGGACTTCGGTGATGATGAAGCCCTGCTCTTCAAACCGACGGCGAAGAACTTCTTCGCTTTCGGCATCGGCCGTACCCTTCTGGATACCGCCGCTCGCATCTCTGAATGTATAACTGAATACCGGCATGGCTGTCCCTTCTTACGTTTAGCGGCCGCGTGTTGGCGCACCCGAACTCGGGACTCCGCCCGTGCCTGGCATGCCTTGCGGCGTCGCAATCATCTTTCTCAATTCGTCGGGTTGCTGGCATCGGCTCATCGCCTCGTCCAAGGTCACCCAACCCTTCAAATACAAATCGCGCAGGCATTGATCCATGGTCGTCATGCCCTGGTTTCCGCTCGTCTGAATCATCGACGTGATCTGGTGCGACTTCGCCTCGCGAATAAGGTTTCGGATAGCCGGCGACGCGATCATGATCTCGTTCGCGGGGATGCGCCCCGGCTGCCCCGCTCGCGGCAAAAGCTGCTGCGAGATGATCGCCTGCAGATTGTTCGAGAGCTGAACGCGGATCTGCTCCTGCTGGCCAGGAGGGAAGACGTCGATCATACGGTCAACCGATTCGGCTGCATTGTTCGTGTGCAGCGTCGCAAAGACAAGGTGCCCCGTTTCCGCTGCCGTGATGGCGAGGGAAATGGTTTCCATATCGCGCATTTCACCGACGAGCAGGACGTCCGGATCCTCGCGAAGCGACGCTCGGAGCGCGTTGGCGAAGCTCTTAGTATCGCCGCCGAGCTCACGCTGGTTGATCAGCGACTGCTTGTGCGTGTGGAGATATTCGATCGGATCCTCAATCGTAATGATGTGAACGGCGCGCGTGATATTGATGTGGTTGATCATCGCCGCAAGCGATGTCGACTTGCCCGAGCCCGTCGGACCCGTCACGAGAATCAAGCCGCGCGGCTTCTCCGTCAGCTTGTCCAGAATCCCCGGCAAGTTAAGGTCGCGCGTCGTCGGGATCTTCTGCGGAATCAACCGGAAGGCACCAGCCACCGAGCCCTTATCGCGATACATGTTCACGCGGAAGCGGGCGCGGCGCGGGAGCTGGTATGAAAAGTCGAGCTCAAGCGTGGTCTCGAATTTGTTGATCTGCTCGTCGGAGACGATGTCGTACATCATCCGCTGAAGCTGAATTGCCGTAAACGAATCGAAGTTCAGCCGCTTCAGCGCGCCGTCGTCGCGAATGACCGGCGGGGAGTGCTGGCAGATGTGCAGGTCGGACGCGTTCCGGTCGACGATGATGTGAAGGAGCTCGTCGATGTGAAGGTCTTCAAGCGTCTGCGGCGGCCCGCTCCCGATGGTTTCGTACTCCATCGTGGGCTCGACCGGAGCCTCTTTGGGAGGGGCCGGGATCGAACCGACGGGCGACGTCGATTGCATTCCGGGTGCGGACCCAGGCGCTCCCGGGAAAGATGGTCCTTGATTCTGCATATAACTCTTAATAGCCGGCGGTGAAGACGACGCGCATGACTTCCTGAGGATCAGTAATACCTGCAAGCACCTTGTGAAGACCGTCCTGCCGAAGCTCCTTCATGCCGTTCGCTTTTGCCGCTTCCTTAATATCATTTAACGGCGCACGCCTTACGACGAGCTCAGCGATCTCCGCGTTCATTACCATCAGCTCGTGAATACCAGTTCTGCCGCGATATCCGGTTTCGCGGTTGTTTTCGTGCGGAATGCCTCGATACAAGGTGATCATCTCGTCCGGGTCGGTTAGGTTAAAGCCGAATCGCTTCAGATCGATCGCGGGCACCTGATACGACTCCTTATGATCGGAGTCGATGCGGCGGCCGAGCCGCTGGGCGAGCACCCCGATGACCGTCGCCGCGATCAGGTAAGGCTCCACGCCCATATCGACCATACGAAGGGTGGCTGAGGGGGCATCGTTGGTGTGAAGCGTCGAAAGGACAAGGTGGCCCGTCAGCGACGACTCGATCGCGATCTCAGCCGTCTCCAGGTCGCGCATTTCGCCGACCATGATGATGTCGGGGTCTTGCCGCAAGAAAGCGCGAAGGCCGGTCGCAAACGTCAGGCCCGCCTTTCGATTGACCTGCACCTGAGCAATGCCGTTGAGCTGGTACTCGATCGGGTCTTCGACGGTGATAATGTTGACGCCGACGGTGTTCAGCTTGTGAAGGACCGAATACTGCGTCGTCGTCTTTCCCGAACCCGTCGGGCCGGTGCAAAGGAACATGCCGTTCGGCTGCGACACAAGCTCTTCGATGATCGCCTGATTCTCTTCGACGAAGCCGATCTTGTTCAAGCCAAGCATGACGCTCGACTTGTCCAGAATACGCATGACGATCTTCTCGCCCCAAGGCGTGGGGATCGACGACACGCGGAGGTCGTATTCCTTGCCACTGTGCCGCACCTCGATACGGCCATCCTGGGGGATGCGCCGCTCGGCGATGTTCATGTCAGACATGATCTTGAGGCGCGAGATCAGCGGCGCCATCAGGTTGCGCGGAACGGTCATCGCCTCGATCAAAACGCCGTCGATGCGGTACCGGATGCGGACGCTCTTCTGCTGTGGCTCAACGTGGATGTCCGAGGCTCGGTCGGCAACGGCTTGCTGAATCAGGGCATTCGCCAGCTTGATGATCGGCGCCTGATCCGCCATCTTCTCGGCATCTTCGTCGCCGTCGTCGGTAAGTTCCGAGTCGGCCTTGCCTTGCTTGATGCCAGCCTGAGCGATCGCGCCGCGGATATCGGCGTTGAAGTTCTGGTTCGGAGCCGCCGCGGCAGGAGCAACCGCCGCCGCTTCAGTTGCGCCGGTGCCTCCGTAATACTTCTTGATCGCATCCTCGATCGCGCCCGGCACGGCGAGAACGGGAACGACGCGGCAACCCGAGGCAAGCTGCACGGCATCAACCGCCTGCAGGTTGTTTGGGTTCGCCATCGCCACATAGAGGGTGTTGTCCTGCTTCTTGACAGGGATGACGTTGTTGTTCTTGACGATCTGCTCGCGCACGATGTTGATCGCGCTCGAATCGATGGTCACGCGGTCGAGATCGACAAACGCGTAGCCCATTTCCTGCGCTTTAGCCTGAAGGACTTCCCTTTCGCCCACCATCCCAAGCTGGACGAGCACCTTTCCCAAGTCCACTTCGTTGGTCTGGGTCTTAACCTTATTCGCTTCGTCAAGCTGCTCAGGCTTGAGAAAGCCCTTCTGCATCAGGAACTGCACCATGGAAACGCGCGGCAACGCCATTTAACTCAATTCACCTATCCAGCCGAATCTGCCATGCATCAGGCAGATCACATATTCTAGACCCAATCCAAATCCTGCTTGTCGAGAGGGGAAGCGATTTCAACCGATGGACGCCTCCGAAACGGGTTTTCGTTCAGAGGAAATATGGTGTTCTCGCCGCAATTAGCGCCAACGCCGCCGGCGGTTCTTAGAAGTGCCTTCTTCGCGCATATGATACGAGCACGCGGCGGGGCACAAGCCCAAAAAAAGCTAAAAACGCCAGCACAGATTCAGTTTTTGGTCTGCACGCCGACGCTCCTGGATCCCTCCTCTTCTTACAATGCAGAACTTATAAAACGAGGAGCGCACGCGTACACGCGATGTTGTGGAGGTAGCGAAAATGAACATCGCAAAAATTCTCGACCGTGCCGTGTACGTTGATTTCGAAGGAGTGCCGGGGGAACCGCCTGCGCTGATGGGGATCCATCGTGCCGGAAAACATACGCTGGTGTCGCTGGATCATCGCCTTGATCGGGCCGTTTTGGCTGTTCGGGGCGAAATCGCCACTCTGGAAGGATCGCTTGAAAGGCTCCGTGAATTGACCGAGGCAGGCCATAGCATCATTTGCTTCACCGAGCACGAGCGCCGGATATTCAATGAATTCGGCTGGAGGCCGGAGGGCTTGGCTTACGTGGATGCCCACAAGATACTTCGGCGAATGTCACGCCAACTCGGTTATCTGGGGCCTTACAACTTGGCTTCATTTGAGAGTCTGTTCGGATATCAGCGTGACTACGATACCGGTCCACACGAAGTGGCATCCACCATTCGGGATCTAAGGCTTTTCATCCGTGGCAAGGAGTTCTCCGAGCTGGAACCAACGACCAGGATTCGGTGGCTGAGGCTCTGCCACCACAATCTCCATGATTGCCGATCGCTTGAATACATGCTCAGACGACTGGCCTCGTGTGTTGAAGTGTTGCGACCAACCGCAGCCTGAGCCACATGGATGGAGGGCGTCGCGTAAACTGCAGCCTTGCTCCGAGACGCCCTCGCCCAACTCATCGCCGCCGCCATCGACCGTCTCGTCGCGTCCGGCGATCTGCCCGAAGCAGCCAAGGGCCCGGTGGAGATCAGCGACACCAAGCAGCCCGAGCACGGCGACTACGCCTGCAACTTCGCCTTGGCGGCCTCAAAGAAGGCGGGCATGAACCCTCGCGAACTCGCCGAGAAGCTATGTACGGCGATCCTGAAGGAAGATGAGAAAGGAGACGGCCCCCGCCGCCCAGCGGCGCAGGACATGATCTCCGAAGGCGGCCCCGCCCCCACTGCCTGTCCCCTACCCCTCATCCACGAGATCGAAGTCGCCGGCCCCGGATTCCTAAACTTCCGCCTACGCCCCGAATCGGTGGCCTGGTATGTCGAGCAACTTCTGGAGCTAGGCGAGAACCTCCCAAACTCCAAACTCCAAACTCCAAAGTCCAAAATAAACGTGGAGTTCGTCTCCGTCAACCCGAACGGACCCATCACCGTAGGCTCCGCCCGAGGAGCTGCCTTCGGAGACACGCTCTGCCGAATCCTAGAAGCAGCCGGCCACCCAGTGGTGCGCGAGTACTACATCAACGACGGCGTCAACTCGGAGCAGATGCGCCTCTTCGCGGAGTCGGTGCGCTTCTACTATCGTGGCGAGGAAGGAGAATTCCCAGAAAACGGCTATAAGGGCGAGTACGTGCAAGCAGTGGCTCAGCGCATTCACGAGCTATTCGGCGCGTCGCATAAAGAAGAACCCATCGCCTGGTTTCAAGCCCGCTCGCAGGATCTCATGATCGAGCGCCAGCGCACCGATCTCGGCAGTTTTGAAGTGAACCACACCCTCTGGTTTTCCGAGCAGTCCCTGCACAACTCCGGCTCAGTGGCAAGCAACGTGGAGGAGCTGGAACGCAAGGGAGTCGCGGACGAGGATCCCTACCGCACGGTCCTCAAGCTTGGCCGAGGCGGAGTGATCGAAGAGATCAAGAAAGAGCCGCAAACCAACGAAATGGAGGCGGAAGACGGTCCAACTGAAGTCCAAACTCCAAACTCCAACGTCCAAAATACGCTCTGGCTCCGGTCAACCAAGTTCGGAGACGATATGGACCGCGTCCTGCGGCGCCGCGACGGTCGCCTCACCTACATCGCGAGCGACGTCGCCTACCACAGCGACAAGCTCACCGACGCCTCCGGCAGCCGAGGCGGCCCCGCCGACAAGCTCATCACTATCCTCGGCCCCGACCACCACGGGTACATCGGGCGACTCCATGCAGTATTGGCAGCCACTCTCATGCCAGCCCTGGGGAACTCCGGTCCGTCGGAACCTACTCTCTACCGCTCACCGACCGAGGAGCAAGCCTGCAAAGCTGCGCTGGTGGAGGCAAGAACGAAGCTCGACGTCATCATCTATCAAATCGTCCGCTTCATGAAGGACGGCAAGCCCGCCCCCATGCGCAAGCGCGACGGAAACATTTACGAGCTTCGCGACCTTATACGCGAACTCGGAGAAACAGTAGCAGCCTCTGCTACTAATGAAGAAAAGCAGCGAGTCGGAGCCGACGTGGCCCGCTTCTTCTTTCTCATGCGCAGCCACGACACTGCCCTAGATTTCGACATCGATCTCGCCACCAAGCAGAGCGACGACAACCCGGTGTTCTACGTCCAGTACGCCCATGCGAGAATCTGCAGCGTCATTCGCAAAGCCGAAGAAATCGGCCTGAACACCCCGGCACCCCAATATCTCAACACCTCTCTCCTAACTCACCCGAAGGAGCAGGCCCTCATCAAAAAGCTCCTCGATCTTCCCATGGAGGTCCGCCGCGCCGCTGTCGATTACGGCGTTCACCGCATCGCCACCTACGCGATCGAACTCGCCCGCACCTATCACAACTTCTACGACGCATGCCGTGTCATCCAGCCGGAAGAGCCCGAGTTGAGTCAGGCCCGCCTCGCTCTGTGCGAGGCTTCTAGAGCGGGCCTCAAATCGGCCCTGAACTTACTCGGAATCTCCGCTCCCGAACGCATGGAGCGCGAGCCTGCTTGAACCCACATTGCAAATGTTGAACACAAGGCAACTCCGGACGCGCCTGGGCGCGTCGAAAGGTTGAATATCCATGCTGACTACCGCTATCGCCACCACTCTGCTCCTGCAAGGAGGCCAATTGCCCAAGCAGGTCTACCAAATCCCCGTGGTAGGCGGCCAGCGTCAGATCATCCTCGGACCGAAGCCCGATGAATGGATGTTAATGCGCGGGCTCTACGTGCGCGACGTCAACGCCAGGTTCAAAGCGACTGGGGAAGACACCGGCGGCGGCACCGTGGAAAGTGCCATCCCAGGCGGCATGGTGGAGGACCCCATCGGAGATTTCGACGTCGTCTGCAGCCCAGCCACCCTCTTCGAGAAGCCCTGCCTCCAGCTCACCACCACCGCGCGCTGGATCCAAAAAGTCGGCCGCAAGCCCCGTGAGATCAAGTGGAATAACATCGCAAAACAAGTCTGGTGGGTTACCCCCGAAGGCAAAATCCTCCGCCACCTCTCGTCACTGCAAACCCCCGATGGCGTCCAGACCGGCGACTGCACGTACGGCAAAGACAGCGTTCAGCGGCGCTACACCGACATCCGCGGCCAAACCAGCTTCGGCGAACTCTTCCCCGCTTGCGGCATGGACGCGCTTAACGACCAGTTTAAACCCATGGTTGTCGACGGCAAGATCGCCCTTCGCGATAAGGAATTCTGCATCGCTAATCCACTCACCGGCGGGATCGACAAATACGCGGTTCGTGTCAGCGGCAAGTTTTCAGGCGAATATTTCCAATCCACCTTCCGGGGCACAACGTTCGACATCGTCGGCCCTTCCAACACGCTGAAAACCTACGTGAGCGACGAAGGGGACTTGGTGAAGGTCGACCTCACCAGCGAGAAATATTTCATCATCGGCAACCTTCCCAAGAGCCATCTCGACCAGTACGGGCACCCGATCCGCAAGAGCGGCGGGGGCGGCTAGTGGCGTAGACTCCGTTAATGAATCCAATTTGGAAGGCGATGATGGGCCTAGTCGCCGGCGGAGGCGCCGGGTTCGGCTACCACCTGCTGATGCGCTGCGCCGGGTCCACGTGAATTAATCAGCGGATCCCGGCGGTGCCGGTGATCTTCGGGGCGCTCGTTGGCGTCGCCATAGCCCTCGGCTCGGCCAAATAGAGCCCCGCGCTTTCGCGTAGAAATAACTCGATGCCCGCCCCGATCGCCGTCTATATCCACACGCCCTTCTGCCCCTCCAAGTGTGGCTATTGCGATTTCAACTCGTACGCCATGCAGGGGGAGATCATGGAGCGGACGACGGCCGCCACGATCAAAGAAATCGAACGGAGCCCCTGGCGCGGCACTCCCGCCAAAACCATTTTCTTCGGCGGCGGAACGCCCACCTTCTTGCCCCAAGAACAGTTGCTGATGCTATTCGAGGCGGTGCTCGCAGCCCATCCTCCAGTCCTCGACTGCGAAATCACCAGCGAGTCAAATCCCGGCACCGCCGACGCGGCCAAATACGCCGCCATGCGCAAGGCCGGATTCAACCGTATCTCGCTCGGCGCTCAAAGCTTCCTCGACAAGGACCTCATTCGCCTCGAGCGAGTCCACAAAGCCGACGAGATCGGACGAGCCGTCGCGCTCGCCCGCGAGGCGGGATTCGACAACCTGAATCTCGATCTCATGTTCGCGCTGCCGCATCAAAGCCCCCGCGCCTGGCGCACGAACCTGGACCGCGCCATCGAGCTCGCGCCGGAGCATCTCAGCCTCTACTGTCTCACCATCGAGCCCAACACCAGCTTCTACAAGAAGCACCTTCGCGGCCAGCTCGCCTTACCCGACGACGAGGCCCAGGTCGCCATGTACGACGACTGCGTCGACCGTATGGCCGAGGCTGGATACGGCCAATACGAGATCAGCAACTTCGCCAAGCCGGGGCGGGAGTGCCGCCACAACCTCTGCTACTGGCGCGGAGAAGACTACGCCGGCTACGGCCCCGGGGCGGTCGGCTGCATGGACGGAGCGCGCTACACGACCTTGAAGCACCCTGACGGCTACTCGACAGCCGTCGAAGCAGGTCTGCCCCTCGCGTTCGAGTCAGAACCGCTCAGCCCTGAAACACGACGCACGGAAGCGATCATGCTCGGCCTCCGACTCAACTCCGGCTTCCCTGCCACCGGTCTGGACCCTAGATCTCTCGAGAAGGTGCAAACCCGCGGCTGGATCGAACGCCAAAACGAAACGATTAGACTAACACCAGCCGGACGACACTTCTGCTCCGAAGTCGCCCTCGAACTGATTTGGTAGGATGGGCATCCTGCCCATCAACCCCGTCCCACCGACGTTTGTAAATCGCAGCCAGACTCCATACTAAATGCCATGCAGCTCCGCATGTGGATGTACGATCTCGCCCGCGAGCAGACTCCCTCATTGGAGCATCTTCGCCGGTTCTGCGACGTCACTCTGGACGGCGGCTACAACGCGATTGGCCTCTATCTTGAACATCGCTTCGCATATCCCGCCACGCCCTGGGCGCACGGTAAATTCGCACTGACCCCGGATGCCGTCGGACACCTGCAACGCGAGTATCCGCAGCTTCAAATTATCCCCTTCATCAATCTCCTCGGCCACTTCGAAGGCATGCTCTACACCGAGGAAGGCAAGCGCTTTGCCGAGCAGCGATTCGCCGGCATGCAAGCCTGCCCGTGCAACCCCGAGTTTGTCGATCTGGCGAAGAGCATCATCGACGACACCGTCGACGCCTTCAACAGCGAGATCATCCACATCGGTGGGGATGAGACTTGGCAGCTCGGTCAGTGCCCAAAATGCGCTGCCCGCATCAATACCCAAGACCCAATACCCAACACCCGAGACCCGAAAGCCATCCTCTACGGCGAGCACTTCGGCCCCCTCGCCGTATACGTGAAGAGCAAGGGCCGCCGCCCTGCGGTGTGGGGCGACATGTATCTCGATCACCCTGCCGCCCTCGGCTACATGCCGAAAGAGACTTTGATCTTCGACTGGCAATACTTCAAATCCCCACTCGATACCAGCCGGAAGTTCAAGGAGCAGGGCTTCGACGTCGTCTGCAGCCCCACTCTCCACGTCTACAACGCCGTGTGGATGCATCTGCCGCAGAGCGAGGCGAACGTGATTGAGGCCGCCGCCGCGGCTCACGATCTCGACGCCTTCGGGGTCTGCGTCACCACCTGGGAAGCTGGGCTTTTCGGCAACTACGAGACCCTCTTGCCCGCGATCAAGGCCAGTGGCCGCCTCCTCGCCGAAGAAAAACTCAAACCAACGACGCTGACGGAGGAAGAGCGCAAAGCAGGCATCGTTCCCGACCACCACGCGTTCCTAGCCGAATACGCCGCCGAATCCCCTGACCACCGCGAATGGGCGGAGCTGATGGGGGTCCAGCTCCAGAACCTCGGCGGCTGCTTCGCGTTCTCCGGCACCCGCTCGTCCCTGAAATGCCGGCTGCTGCTCTACTCCAACCCGTTCCTCGCCTGGCTCTACCATGCCGAGGAGTTGAACGGCGAGATCGGAACCCAATCCCTCGAGATCCTCGAGCGGGCCGTCCAAGTCGCCCCCAACGTGAATTATCGGGGCGTCGCCGAGTTCGTCAAATCCGCAATTATGTTCGTCCGTCTCGCCGACCAGGCGAGGCAGGCCTACGCGCAGGGCCTGCCCGGCGTGGCCACCGCAAGCCTCGCCCCGTGCCGGCAGATATTCGATCACCTGGAGAGCATCGCCAAGGCGAATCATCTCAACATCGGTGGCTCGCTCGCCGATATCGAGCGCTGCAAAATAGCTCGCGAGCATGTCGAGCGGGTGGTAAGGCGGATCAAGGAGTACGGCGACGGCTCGCTCGGCTACCTCCCCGCCTTCGAGATCATCACCCATCCTAAGTTCGTGCCTCACGATCAGGCGAGTTGGTGGCTCATCAACCGCTGGGCTAACGAGTAAGGGCGACGCGGCTGCGGAAGGCGTGGCAGATCGCCACCGCCAGCGCGTCGGCGACGTCGTCGGGCTTCGGCGTGTCTTGCAGGCTCAGCAGCCTCGTCACCATAAATTGAACCTGCTTCTTATCGGCGGCTCCGTTCCCAACGACGGCCAGCTTGATCTCTGGCGGCGTGTACTCCGCCCAAGGCAACCCCTTGCGGCTCGTCGCCAGCAGGATCACGCCAAGCGCCTTGGCCACATCGAGCGCCGTGGTCTTGTTGGCGGCGAAAATCTGGCGCTCCGTCGCCACCGTATCCGGCGTGTACTTCTCGATCAATCCGTCCAGTTCGTCGCTGATGAGGAGGAGCCGATCGGGCACCGCGATGCGCGGCGTCTCGATGAGCCCGTAGGCGACCGGCGTAATCGTCGATCCCTCCCGCCGCACAAACCCGTAACCGATGCGCTCCAGGCCGGGATCGATGCCGAGGATGATCACTTTTCGAGGTCCAGACGAAGCTCGATTTCGTCGCGCACGGGAATCTTGTTCTGGCCGATTTTCGGGATGCTCGACTTCTTCTCGCGAGCCTTCGTCAACGCACCCTGGCGCACCTCCGCAAACCGGTAGCCTCGCCGCTGATAAAAGCCCATCGCCTGCAGATTGTCGTTCGTGGTAGCCAGCCAGATGTGCTTGCAGCCCTCCTCGCCGGCAATCTCGCGCACCGCGTCGAGCAGCGCGGTGGCAACGCCTTGGCCCTCTCGCAGCGAGTCCAGCGTCACGACCTCAAGGTCGCTCCAATGCAAGCGGTACGTCAGTAGACCCACTGGTTCGCCGTCGGAAGTGGCGATCAGAGCGGGAAGTTCTGAAGCGTCAGCCCATTGCCCTCGGCTCACGATCTCCGGGCCATCCCATCGCTCGTCGAGTAGCTTACGGATCCAGTCCTTCTCTGCCGCTGTGGCGCTAGCGACTGCAATCATGCCCGGTGGAACTTCCTCATCAACTCGTTAAGCCCTAGCGTGATCGTGATCGGACGCCCGTGCGGGCACATATATGGGTTCTCCGTCGTCGCGAGATCGAGGATGAGCTTTTCCATTTCTGCATGGCTCAGCGTGTCGCCCGCCTTCACCGCCATGTGGCACGCGCTCGTGATCCAAATCTGCTCGCGGGTCGGCACCAGGCGCCGCGTCACCGATGACTCCACCAATTCGTCGACCAGATCGCGCAGCACCTTCAGCGGATCCTTGTTGCGGATCGCCGCCGGCACCGCCCTCACCACGTAGCTCTCGCCGCCAAACGGCTCGACATCAAAACCAACGCGGATCACCTCATCCAACTTTTCGCGCAGCAAGATCGCCGAGCGGCGATCGAGCTCCAGCGTCTGCGGGACGAGCAACGCCTGCTTCTCGATCGCGCTTGACCCCTTCAGCCCGCAGAGATATTCATACAGCACCCGCTCGTGCGCCACGTGCTGGTCGATGATCACAATTCCCTTAGTAGTCTCTGCAACTATGAAGGTTTTCATCGCCTGGCCGATCACGCGAAGCCCCTCGAGCAGATCGCCGAACGGGTACCGCTCGTTCTGGCCCGATGGTGCCATCAGGCCGCTCGCGGGCATCGGCGCCTGAAGCAGCGTGGACGCCTGCCCCTCCGATAAGAGCGATTCCAGCGCAGCGCCAACTTGAGGCATCCAGCTCGGCGGATTCGGAAGCACGCCTGCCTCGCGCAGCGCATCGTTTGCCGCCGCCACGCCGGCCGCGCTAGGCATCATGCCGTGTTCCATCAGCGCCGACTTGATCGCGATGCGCAGCCCGTCGAACGCCTGTCCTTCCTGCTGAAATTTCACCTCGGTCTTGGTCGGCGAGACATTGACATCCACCCGCGCCGGATCGACGTCGATCATCAGCGCCAACACGGGGAATCTCTTCTCCGGGGTGAGGTCACGGTACGCCTGATCCAGCGCCGCCGTCAGCGTCCGCGTCCTCACGGGCCGCCCGTTCACATAGAGGTATTGATAAGCCCGCGTCGGCCGCGTCATGTGCGGCGGCGAGACAAAGCCGTGCAACCTCAAGCCCCCGATCTCAGTCTCGACTTCGGCAAGCGAGCGTCCCACCTCTCGTCCCCACACGTCAGCAATCGCCCCGAGCATGTCGCCGGAGCCGCTCGTCTGCAAGGCTTCCTGTCCGTTATGAGTTAGCCGAAACGCCACAGATGGGTAGCCGATGGCGAGCTTTGAAACAATCTCCAGGCAAGCGCCAAGCTCGGTCGTATCGCTTTTCAAGAACTTGAGCCGAGCGGGCGTGTTGTAGAACAGCTCCTCCACGCAAACCTCGGTGCCCTTCGGTCCTGCTTGGCGCGAGGGTTCGAGCACGTTGGAGCCCTCGACCCGAAGCACCGTTCGCACCCCATCCTCGCACGCTGTCAAAAATGTCAGGTGAGAAACCGACGCGATGGAGGGCAGGGCTTCCCCGCGAAAGCCGAGCGTCCGCACGCTCAGCAAGTCGTCAACCGACGAAATCTTCGAAGTGGCATGGCGGCGGAGCGCCTGTTGTGCGTCTTCGAGCGACATGCCGCAGCCGTCGTCGGACACACGGATCAGCGTCCGCCCGCTGTCCTGCAGCTCGATCTCGATCTTGCTCGCACCCGCATCGAGCGCGTTCTCCACAAGCTCCTTGACCGCCGAAGCCGGCCGTTCCACCACCTCGCCGGCGGCGATTTGGTTGACGGTATGCGCGTCCAGGAGGCGCACTTTGGCGAGGGCGATCATAGCTGCCGCTTCAGTGTATCAGCGGCGAACTCTAGACGGGTCGGCAACCGAATAAAGAGCGGGAGGGGAAAGACGAAAGGGGAAAGACCAGAGACGGGGATCAGTGATCGGTTATCAGCCCATCAGCCCATCACCTCATCACCCATCACTCCGGCCCCGCACCGCGCGAACCCCGTCAACCGTCTAGGTAAGCGATGCCGCGCACGCTGCTCCTGTCGAGCCCCAGCTTCACGTGGCGCGAATGGCTCAAAGAGCACCGCGGCGAGCGCGATCTCCTCTGCCTCGATCCTGGCGATGCCACCCAAAACCCCCCCCGGAAAGTTAAAAAAATTAGCGGGGCGCAGCCCCGTTTAACACCTTTATATGGTTG
>JBBREM010000004.1:0-47190 GCA_038202925.1 Fimbriimonadales bacterium
AAACCCTGACCCAAGTCTCCCGTTACCCCAACACCATCAACCCCGGCGCGATGCAACGGCTGTTCGTCTACGCCCTGCCCCTAGCCTTCATCGCCACCATGCCCGCCAGCCAGCTCAAGACCGGCTTCGATGGCCAGATGGTCGTGCTGGGTCTCGTCTGGGCGCTCGTCTTTTTCGTCATCGCGCGCACGTTCTGGCGATTCGCGCTGCGGCACTACACCAGCGCAAGCTCATAGCTAATTTGGAATTTAGAATTTGGAATTTAGAATAAGGTGAAGCGACCGCCGACAAGGTGGTCAATCAATCATCCCGAGCAACAGAAGGTTCCGCGACACTCCACAATTCCAAATTCCAAATTCCAAATTCCAAATTCCAAATTCAGTAGTCCCTTCCCGTCCCCGTCCCGATCGGCTGCCCGCGCTGCCCGGTGCCGAACGGCGTGTCGAATGGTAGCGCCTTGAGCCGGAAGAAGAACACGATGGTCCGCCCCGACCTAAACCCGGTCGGCGTGTTCAGAATCTGCAAGATCGCCTCGCCGCAGTGCAGATCGTAGATGAACGAGAAATGCTCTGCCTCGAAGCGCTTGAGATACCCGTTGTAGTTCAGCAGCACGCTCGCGCGCAACCGACCGATAGCCAGCCCATCGAGGAACAAGTTTGCCGCCGCCCACTGCTTGCGGATCCCGTCATACTTCGCGCCGATGCTCAGATACGTCGCCCCCGGAATATAGGTGAGATCGAGCCGCGTGCTACTGTACGCGTGCCGCGTCGTGTCGTAGGTGGATAGCGCCCGGAAGTTGAACCATCGTCCCAGCCCATACTCCCCGCGTAGACCGACCTGCTGCCACGGCGAGATCTTAAAGGACGACATCTGCCGCGCGACATTGAAGTCATATCCCGTCTGCGCCCCCAGCGTCGCGTTGCGGAAGGGGTGAAATGCGAGGTCGCTCGTGATATTGTTCGTCCGCCCGCGCCGGTCGATCTGCAAAGGTGTAAACCCGTACGGCCGCAGGTAGTTGTATCGAATGTTGAACGCCGTATCGCGCGTGAACCGGTAGCTGATCTGCGTCCCGTATTGCAGCGTGTACTGCGCCGTGTTGTCGCTATAAACGCCTTGCCGAAAGTCGCCTTGGTAGTTGATCGAGAACCGCTTCGCCGACCGAAGCGGATTTTGAAATCGGAAGTCGAAATTACTCCGGGTGATCCGCCCCTTGGTCACCGGATCGCCATACTCGCCCCACGACAGCTCGGTTTGAAAGGGCAGCGACTTCTCGAACCCCGCCCCGAACAGCCGCCGCGCATCGCTAAGCAGCGACAGGGAGGGCGTGATATCGGAGGTGGTGAAAAAGTTGCTGCTCTCCCCGATGGGGATGCTGCGGATGTAGTCCAGCCGCGCCTGCGCCTTGTCGAGATCGCCCGCCGCCCGGAAGTTGACGTCGAGCTGCTGCCGATGCACGTCCTGCCCCGGCCCAAAGCTCGCCGCGCTGCGCGAGTTCGCCAGATCGAGCGTATAACTCAACCGCTTCGAGAAGAACCGATTGTCGTTCAGGTTGATCGTCTGCTGCAGGCTATTCGCGCCACCCGTCGTGCTCGATGTCCTGAACAGGCTCAATCGCGTCGAGGACAGCCCCTGCGGCAAAAGGGCTAGCGCCCGCAGGTTGATCAGCATGCCGTTCGACGAGATCAGATAGTTGTCTTTCTCGAAGGCGCTGTCGAGGGTTACCGCCAGCTTGCCAAAATTCTCCCGGTGCTGGCTGATCAGTTCGAGCTGGTTGTGCGGTCCGGTGATCGTGAACGCGCGGAATATCCCGCGTAAGTTTCGGTTCTCATACGTCCAGTCGCCGCCATACCCGGTCCCCAGCTTGCTGTAGTAGTCAAGCCGGGTGTTGATCGCCGAGTTGCCCGCGAGGGGGACGCCATATCGGTTCTTGATGAAGTACCCCTCGAGTTGCCCCTTCCCAACCTCGGGCAGGTTGTTGTACGTCCGCTGATCCAGGGGAATGGAGAGAAAGGGCAGACGCAAGATTGTGTGGCCCAGAAGCCGCAGCTTCACCTTGCGGAAGATCACCCGGCGCCCAGGCCGCACATCGGTCTTCTCGGCGATAATCTCGAAGTGCGGCTCAGGATAGCTGCACGTCGTCGAGCTCGTCGACTCGCCAAATATCTCTCGCTCGGAGCCGTACGCCTTCAGCGCCTTCATGTAAAGGTTGCCCTTCAACCGACCCTTCACCAGTGCAGGTTTGAGCGTCGTTTCGGCAGATTCCGCCACAAACGTGCGCCGCTGGAAGTCGACCTGCACCGTGTCGCCATAAATGCTCTCGTCCTGTCCAACTACGATCACGTTGCCCTTCAGCGTGTAAGTATCTGTGCCGCGATCGCCGTATGCCTCATCGGCCCAGACGTGGTAGCCGCGATCCGTAAACTCCACCCCGCCGGTGAGGTGCAGAAATCGCCCCGTCGCGTTCAAAATTCCGCCGGAGTGGATGAGCTTGAATCCCCCGCCTTCTGGCCCGAGCGGACCCGGCTTGGGCAGATCGCCGCTGCGCTTGGCGGGCGGCAGCGGCCCCCCTGTGGGCTGCGTGGGATTGCCCTGATCCTGCTGTGGCAGCGCCTGCGAATCACGCGCAAACCGGATTCCCCGCTCGATGAGCGGCGAAAACAACTGGGCGTTCGCCGGCGCTGCCAAAGGGATCGCCAGCGTCAGAGCAAGATGACGCAGCCTCATTCCAGTTTCCGTACGCCAAGAATCCCAAGCCCGACAAACACAAAATTAGGAAGCCACGCCGCCATGAAGGGAGATACCCAGTGGTTCCCGCCGATCACCTCGGTCGAGATGACAAACGCGTTGTAGTACAGCAAGACCAAAACGAAGCTCAACAGGAGCCCGACGAAGCTGCCCGTGCGAGCAAACATGATTGCAAAGATCGGCGAAACGAGGGCGAACACGATGCACGACGCCGGTCCCGCGAAGCGGCTGTGGTAATCGATCTCCTGCTTCGTCATGTCCTGCCCGGCGCGCTTGCCCTTGGCGATAATGTCCACCAATTCCTCCGCCGTCTTGTCCTCCGGTTGGCTCGTCTCGAAGAGGTCGTTGAGGAAGATTGGCTGGTTGATCGTAATCGTCTTCGCGCCCATCCGGGTTAGCTTCAAACCCTTCGGTGTAAGGATGAAAACCGTCGCGTTAGGCAGCGTCCAAACGCCTCCCTTGTAGGTGGCAATGTCGGCGAATGTGAACGACGTTTGACCGCCATTCGGCCGCTCCCCAAGCACCACGTTCTTCACCGCAAGCTCGTCGTCCGATACTCGGCTGACCTCGCCAAACGATGCCCGGTATTGCCTCAATGTCAGCCAGACGTTCGAGTTGAACTTCGGTGTCGCCGCTGCTACTCCAACTTCGACCTCCCGGCGGTGCGCCAATTTCTCAGCCTTCGGCGTGACCTTCTCGACGATGTACCAGTTCAGCGCTGCCACCGCCAATCCAAACACCGCGACCGGAAGGATCACCCGGATGACCGGCGTCCCCACCGCGCGAAACGCAACAAGCTCTGACTCGCGGCTCAGCCGAGTGATCGCGAGCGCCGAGGCAAGTGCCACCCCCGCCGGCAGCGTGAAGTTCAGCCAATGTGGCGTGCGGTACAGCAGCATCTGCACAATCGCCGAACCGGGGACATTCTGCACGTTGAACGTCTTGAAGATGTAAATGAGCTGGTTGGCATCGAAGAGCAGAGCGATCATGATGGACCCGGCGAGAAATGGGATCATCATTTCTCGCACGATGTAGCGGTCCATCAACTTCATGCCGGGGCGACACCTCGGCCCGCGCGAAAGGCATTCCAAAGCAGCAAGATCGCACCCGCCATGAGAGCCAAAATGACGACAACCGCCGCAACCGGCGGAAGTTGAGAAGCAAGCGGAATGCCGACCAATGCCGCGACCCCGGCACCCCATCCGGCGATGAGCTTCTTGGCGAAGTCCTTGCCGATCCAGCGTCCCCGCGCGACATCGATGAGGTGCTTCGTACCGCAGCGCTCGCAGGTGATCGCGGACGGCGGATTGGCGAAGCCGCAGTCCACGCAGACGACGGTTTGATCGCCCTCCAGGTGAGGATGAAGCCGCTTCCACCGGGCGTACATACGGTGCTCGTCGCTGAAAACCCGGTCGGGCATCGATTGAAGGGCCACCGCCGCGATCGCCATGCCCGGTCCGAACTGCCCCATCTCATACATGATCTTGCCGAGCTTGAAGCGCGTGATGTGATTGTCCGGCTTCATCGCGAGCATCTCGTAGGCGTCCTCCATCTTCTCGACGTCGATGGCCACGAGCGCCTTCGTGTTCAAGCTCCGACGGAGAATGGGGAACGCGATGATCGTCACGAGCGCGGCCATCGCGAGAAGCGGAGCCATCGCCGGGTTCGGCGGATTGAGCGTGGTATAGCCAAGCGCCACCGCGATGCCAATCCCGATGAAACCGAAGACCACGTCGATCTCGCCCTGGATCATCCAGTTAACCAGCCCAACCACCCAGATCGCGACCGGGATCCAGACGAAGCAACCCATGGCGAGCATGAGCGGATGATCGTTAAAAACTTCCTTAAGTGGCATAAAACCTCAAATTAATCGCGCGGTCCGACAGCAGACGAGCAGTTCCTCAAATGCAGTCTCTAGTCTCTAGTCTCTAGTCTCTCCTCTCTCGTCTTTTCCCCTCTAGCCTCTCGTGTCGCGAAAACTAAACTTCGGTTCCATGCCTTGCATCAAACGCTTGATGTTAGCTCGGTGGGTAAATACAACGAACACAAATAGCAAGCCAAATGCGCCCACAACATACCAAGAGCGGCCCGGAAGCGCCGCGCAGATCGCCACCGCCACAAAGGTCGCAACCAGGCTTGAGAGGCTGACATAGCGGCTGATCAGGAAAACGACGACCCAGACTCCAAAGCCGCCGGCTGCCACCCAAGGGAGCGAGCCCGCCACCATCCCGAGCGCCGTCGAGATCCCCTTGCCCCCTTGAAACCCGAGGAACGGCGAGATGCAGTGGCCGAACACCGCCGCGATCCCTGCCAGAAACCAAACCTCCTGGTGAGGCGAAACGTAGTGCGCCGCGAAGGCCGGGATGAATCCCTTCAAGGCATCCAGCACGAAAACCGCCAGGCCCCAGCCCCTCCCAAGAGCCCTTGAAACATTCGTCGCCCCCACGTTCCCGCTGCCTACTTGGCTGATGTCAATGCCCTTCGCGCGGGTGACGAGCACACCAATGGGCACCGCACCCAGCAGGTACGAGCCGACGAAGAGCCCGACAAGCTCCCAAAGCACTATCCCTTGAGACGCTCCAGAGCCTCACGATACATCGCGCGGACGGCGTCGATCGTTGCCTCGTGCCGGGCGAGGAACTGATTGCCCGTCTGATATCCCAAAGAAAGCGCCAAACGGTCGAGCCTGTCCGGGTTCTCCGGCAGCAGTTCCTTCTTCAACCCCTGCAGCCCGATACGTAGCCGCACACGCTGCAGATCTCCATAAGCGCGCTGTAGCATCTCCGCCTCGATCGCGTTGATAAGCTGGGCGCGCGCAAGGGCGCGGATTCGGTCTGCCATCCCCACCGCTTCGCCTGCCGATGTCGCCGTCGGATATCGCATTTCGTGCAGATGCACGATCCATTCGACGTCCGAGAGCCCCCCATGCCCCAACTTCACATCGCGCCGCACATGCTGCGGCAACACCCTCTCGGTCTCGATGCGTTTCTTCATCGCGAGCAGCTCTTTGAGGCGCTCCGGGGTGAGCGGTTGCGCATAGGCCGCCTTCAGCACCAGATCATAGCCTTCGGGGGCGCCAAAAACGAGCTTCGAATACCCGAGCGCGAACCGCTCCCACATCTCCATCGACTCCAGTTCGTACTGAGCAAACCCTTCATAGGTCCGCACCAGCAGACCCTTCCCGCCCTCCGGCCGCAGCCGCAGGTCGATCTCAATCGGCGCACCAAGCCGCTTAAGCTGGCTGATCAAGCCGAGAAACATCTGGGCATGCGTCTCGGCGTCGAAATGTCGGTCCTTTGACTTCACAAGGAGAACCAGGTCGGCATCTGAACCAACCCCCATCTCCCCCAGCGCAAGAGAGCCGAGCCCAATCATCTCAAACTCTACAAGAAGCCGCCGAGCGCAGTGCCGCAGCAAAGCTTCCGTAAGTTCCGATATCCCCAGTGGCGGGGACATTCCTGTCACCGTCTCCGGCGAAGCCGGAGCCCCCACCAAGGCATATTGGGCCAGCACATGGGTCCACGACCGCGCAAAGACCTCCGCAACCGTCCGAGGCGACGCATCCAGCGGCAGGCCTTCGATGGCCCCAACCGGATCGAAGGCCTCCTCGATTTCGCCGCTCACCAACATCTCCGTCAGCGCCACCGAAGCCTGAAAGTAGGGAACAAGGCGCGGAGCAAATCGAAGGATGGCGTTAACCCGATCGAGCGAGTCCTGGTTCTGCCGAAGCGATGCGTAAAACTCCTCATGCTCGTCGAACCACTGCAAGGCTGCCTGGCTCAACGTGCCAAGTTCACTCGCGACGTGCTCACGATCCGACTCCGGAGCCGAGGTCGGGTGCAAGGTGGATTGGTACAGGCCCGCAATGGTGCGTCTGTGCAGGTTCAACTGAACCAGCAGCTCCCTCCAGTTCACGCATGCCATCAGCATCGCCAGTCGTTCGCGGGCGGCCGCGTCCTCGGGGATCGTATGCGTCTGTTGGTCGCCGACGAGCTGCAGTCGATGTTCGAGCTGCCGCAGAAACCGGTACCCCGAAGCAAGCGCGTGGGCAACCGGGTGCTCCACCAGCCCCTCCTCCTCCAGCCCGGCGATCGCGTCGAGGGTGCCGCGCACCCTCAGGGTCGGATGAGTCGCCGCGTGAGCAAGCTGCAAGAGCTGCACCAGGAACTCTACATCCCGAATCCCACCCGCTCCGCGCTTAATGTCGTCCGCGTCGGCACCCGCCTCCGTCCGCGACCGCTGTTCGAGCGACTGCTCTAGCGCACTTGCGTTCATCTTTCGGAAGCAATGCTTCTCTCGCATGGCCTCCCACCGCGCGGCAAGCTCCGGCGGACCGGCGAGAGGCCTTGAGCGCAGCAGCGCCTGAACCTCCCACGGCTCGGCGTACAGTTCGTAATAGCTCTCGATGCCCCGCATCGACGAGGCCACCGCGCCGGTCCCGCCAAACGGCCGCAGTCGTAGGTCGACCCGGTAAAGCTGGCCCCGCCCCATCCGGTCCGAAAGAGCCCGAGTCAGAGCTTCGCAAACCCTCGATAGTCGCTGCTCTTCCCCTCCGTCGCGGTACACGTAGACGAGGTCGATGTCCGAGCTGTAATTAAGCTCCCCTCCCCCGAGCTTGCCAAATCCGACCACCATCAGCGGGCAATCTCCGTCGAACCCGCGCGAGCGCTTCTGATCCTCCCAGACCACGTCCAGCGCGAGCGTCACCAGCGCCACCGCCAGTTCCGATAGTGCCGTCCAGACCCGCTCGGAGGGCCAGGCATCGCCCAAATCGTTTACGACGATCGGCAGGTTCCATCGCTGTTTGAGAAATCGCAGCCGGTCGAGCGAATGGCTGTAAGAATTCGAAGAGCGCAGCAACGCCCACCCCTCTTCCTCAACCGCATGCCTCGTCGGCACCCGCGCCAACTCGGCGGGGTCGAGCACCAAGGACGCAAGTTCCGGATTCTGGATGAGCGAATCGGCCGAAGGCTGGCTCGCGCCCAGCAGATAGAGAAGGACCTTTCCAACTCCGCTGTCGAGCAGTTGCTGAAGCTGGAAAGCCGGATTTGCCGTGGCATTCAGCCATCGCTCTAAGTTAAGTGCGGCTTGCTCAGAGGAGGGATTTTCGGCAAGAAGTGAAGCGAAAACCTCCAGCCCAGTGAGTTCACGAATCCGCTCCAGCGCCCTCGTCGCCGATTCGGAAAAGCTCACCTCCCCCACGTCTCCAGCTTACATCCCAGCCGTTCCCCTCCCCTAGCGGGGAGGTTTGTGCCCCGGAGGGCAAGCACATATTCTCCCCTCCCCTTGCGGGGTTGTCTGTGCCCCACAGGGGGTGGGGAATCCGGATGCGGCGAAGCCGCCTTCGGAGTGCTGAAGCGAAGCTTCAGCCTTACCGGCTGTTAGAAATGTCAGGGGGCCGTCGTACATGAGGGGGTGTTGGGTGTTCGGCATCCGTCTCAATCCCTCAATCCAAAATCCAAAATCGCCAATCCAAAATTTACTTGTCCCCGCTCCGGCAGACCCGAAGGCACCCAGAACTTCCTCCATTGGCACAAAAATCGCCGATTACAAAGTGTGCGCCGAATACTTGTACTTCTCACCCTCGGCATCATCGCCTCCGGCTGCTACTCGTCCAAGACGCTCGTCGGCCAGTGGACAACCCAGAGTGACGCCGGCAACGGCACGATGACCTTTCGGCCCGATGGGACCTTTCACTCGGAAAGCACGTCCTCCCTCGCCACCCTTGTCCTCGACGGCAAATACGAGTTCAAGGGCGAAAACCTGACCATGCAAATGGCGGCCTGGGATGTAAAGAGCAAAATCAATATCCACGCCGAAGACAAGAAGGAAATGGATGCGGGACTGCGCGAGCCGGCCACCATGACAGTTTCATTTTTGGATGCCGACAAGCTCAAGCTGATGAGCGCCACCGGCCAGCTCACCATGGCCAATCGCGCCAAGAAGTAAGCTCCGATTATGGAGCCCGCCCAGCGTCCCCGCCGCGTCGCCATCGTCATGGCCGGCGGTTCCGGCGAGCGGCTCTGGCCCCTATCCACTCCTGCCAAGCCCAAGCAGCTTCTGAAGCTTGGCGGCGACGACACCCTTATCGAACAGGCGCTTGAGCGCTTAGCGCCCCTCTTTCCGCCCGAAGCGATCTTCGTCGCCACGAACTCGCAGATCGCCGCCTCCCTGAGCCACCCGAATCTACTCGTCGAGCCCGAGCCCCGCAACACACTCGGCGCCCTTTGCTGGGCGACCGCAGAACTCCTCAGCCGAGGGTACGGCGAAGACACCACCATGGCGGTCGTCACGGCCGATCATGTCATCGGTGATTCGCGGGCTTTCCAGATCGCGCTCGAAACCGCGATGAATCAAGCCGAAGCAAAGCCCTGCTTGGTCACCATCGGCATCAAGCCGACCAGGCCCGAAACCGGATTCGGCTACATCGAATCCGACCCGCCTGCAGCTCAGTCAGCCGTCAAGGTCGCGTCCTTCAAAGAAAAGCCCGACCCCTCCACCGCCGAAATGTACGCGACCGATGGCCGGCATCTTTGGAATAGCGGCATGTTCTTTTGGCGCATCAGCAGCTTCCTTTCCGAGCTCACCCGCCACTGCCCAACCGCCGCCGCCGCCGCGACGGACAAGAGCCGCTTCCACGAAGTTCCCACCGAATCCATCGACAAAGCTTTGCTCGAAAAAAGCGATTGTGTGTATGTCGTGAAGGGCGAGTTCCCCTGGGACGACGTCGGCTCCATCGACGCCCTCGCCCGGGTCATCCCAATCGACGAGGCCGCCAACTTCTCCATTGGACCGGTGACGACGATCGACACCCACAACGCCCTCATCTACAACACAACCGATATCCCGATCGGCGTAGTCGGGGCGGATAACCTCGCGATCATCCTCACCCCCGATGGCCTCCTTGTTTGCCCGCGAGAGCAGGCGCATCGTGTACGCGAACTGACCCATCAACGCAAGCCAAAACCCCAGTAAGCCCCGCGCGAAGCCACAGACCAGTGGCGGGGACATTCCTGTCCCCGCTTCGGTGAAGCCGAAGCCGCGCCCTAGCCGCCTTCGGCGTGCGGAAGCGAATCTTCAGCCTTAGTAGCTAGCAAAGGGCTGGATATCAAGGAGGCTCCAACAGGAGGGGGTGTTCGGGGTTAGGTGTTCGGCACCTGTGTCAATCCAATATCCAAAATCCAAAATCGACAATCCAAAATTTTCCTGTCCCAAACTCCGGCGAAGCCGGAGTCCCGGCACCAGCCGCCTTCGGAGTGCTGAAGCGCAGCTTCAGCCTTGTCGCCTAGGAAGCGGCAGGGATATCAGAGGCTCCTCCGAAGGGTGTTCGGTGTACGGAATCTGAGTCATTTCCTCAATCCGAATCCAAAATCGAAAATCCAAAATTCTCCAGTCCCCGCTTTGGCGAAGCAGAAACCGCCCGGTCCAGTAGTGCAACTGCAATTATCCGTTCAGAAATCCCGGTAGGCCTAACAGCCGGTAATTCGCCTGCTCTGGTAATTCGACGTGCTGGTCTTCTAACTGAAGAACGGAACTCCGACAACCATGAAGGCAAGGTTTTTGCCACTCGCATGGGCGTTTGTGGGATCGGTGGCATGGGCGGGCGGAGATCTGTCTGTCGTTCAATCTAGTGGTGTAGTGTTGGGTACATCATTTGTCGAGGCGGCGGCCACGGCAAGCCCGGTGCCCAGCGGCATCCGTGTGCAACTCGTCAAGCGATTCTCGGCGTTCGGTGTCGATCTTGGGACCGCCGATTGGTCCCAGTTGTCCCACGTCCGGCTTAAGTTCAAGAACAACTTAACGAGGCCGTCGCTCTACACGTTCGGGATCGAGAGCGGCCCCGACGGGTGGGCATATACCACCTTCTTTATCGGCGGCGGCAGCACCGCCGAGTTCCTCCTCCCTCTCGACAAGACTCCGGTAGGCGGTGCCTTCGCTTGGCCGTCGGTTGACGGCCAGACCTCGCAGGTGCAACTCCATGGCCGCCTCTACAAAGATCAACTGCGGAAGCTCAAGATCTTCAACAACAACCGCACGGGAACCCAAGACGTGACCGTCGTCATGATGGAAGGAACCTACGTTCCGCCTCCCGCGACCTTCTTTATGGACAAGTACGGCCAGCAAACGATCCCCTTTCTCAACAAGATCGAAAGCGACGCCGACTTCGCCAATCAAGTTCAGCAGGAAAACGCCCTCTCGGGCGCCTATCCCTACAAGGCCGATGCATACGGGGGCATGGCCGGAACGGCGACCTTTTTCTCCAATACTGGCCGCTGGCACACCGCCAAGCAGAATCTCAAGTGGTACATCATCACTCCCGCCGGCAACCGCTTCTTCTCGATGGGAGTCGGCTACGTCGGTTCAGGAACCTGGGCCTTCGTGTCCGACCATGAGTCGATGTGGGCCGACGGCGCGCCGACCGCCACCGGTCCACTAGCCGACTGCATGTACCAAGATGGCAGCACGTTGGCGATGAACATCTACCAAGCCAACTGGAAGCGCAAGTACGGCCCCAATTGGTTTGAAACCGGCATGCAGTCAATGTCCCGCCGCCTCAAAACCTGGGGCATCAACACGACCGGTTCAGGCTCGCCCGGCCGCATTACCGACCCCGACATGAAAACGCCCAGCGTTGCTCACGTAGGCATTGCCGGCGACTTCAAATCGATTCCCGTTTGGTTCGGAGCCCCGATGCCCGACGTATTCGATCCCAAATGGGCGCCTGCCGCCAAAGCCTCGCTCGCCCCGACCGTAGCCAAATATTTGAACAATCCCTACAACATGGGCATGTTCGTCGACAACGAGATGTCGTGGGCGTTCCACCCGGCGGAGCCGAACGGTCCCTACCAGATGGTCTTCGGCGTCCTCTCGGCGGATGCAAGTCAGCCTGCCAAGCAAAAACTGTACAAGACGCTGCTCGCAACCTACAAGACCATCGGCAGCCTCAATACCGCGTGGAAAACGGCCTACGCCAGTTGGGACGCCCTTCTGGCCGAGCGAAACTTCCAACCCGCAACGATGACCGCCGGCCTCACAAAGGATGCCTCTGCCTTCCTGACCACCTTCGCCTCCACGTACTTCACGACCGTGAAATCGGCATTGACGTCGCTTGGCTACAAGGGCATGTACCTGGGCTGCCGCTTCGCCTACTACACGCCGGAGGTGCTCGCCGCCGCCCGCCGATCCTGCGACGTCATCAGCTTCAACGCATACGATCTCACTCTCTCGGCTTACCGAGACGACTTGAAGGCGCTCGACTATCCCGTGCTCGATAGCGAGTTTGCCTTCACTGCCTCCGGTTCGGGGCGACTGGGCGGAGATATCCCTTCATTCAGCGAGGAAGATCGCGTTCAGGTTTACAAGAACTACGTTGCCGACGCCAAGACCTGGAAGAACCTCGTGGGGATGCACTGGTACAAAATGGACGACGACCCTGCCTGCGGCCGTCTGTGGGACAACTGCAACTTCACCGGCGGCCTAGTCTCGATCACCGACCAGCCATACCAACCGATGATCGACGCCATGACTCAGGCCAGCCTCGACTTCCAAAAGCGCCTGCTGACGCCCTGAGACTGAGGGGATGATGAGCTGATTGGGCTGATTGGCTGTCGTCATCCTGAGCGAGAGGCGAGTGCCACGAGTTTCGCAGTCGAAGGATCGCCGAATGGGCGTCGTCGTCTGCGGTCCTTCGACTCCGCCCGATGGGTCGGGGCTTCGATCAGGATGCCGAACCCCCTGATGGGCTGATGGGCTGATGAGCTGATCACTGATTACAGCCCGCAGAACCGCCATGTTCCCTTGTGCTGGTCACGACGAATCTCGAATCACGACCCCCACTACTTCCCAGTAAGCCGAGCCGCCTTAAGCCGGGCAATCGCCCGGTCGAGCTCCAACACGGCGGTCTCGGTATCAATCGCAGAGTCCTCGCCACGCAGCGAGCGCCGCGCCGACTCCAGCCGCCGCTCCGCATCTGCCACGTCGATGTCCGCGGCCCGAGCCGCCTCGTCCGCAAGGATCGTAACCCGCTCGCCCGTCACCTCGGCAAACCCGCCGCCGGTGTACACGAAGTGCCGCTGGTTCGACGCGTCCAAATACTCCAAAATCCCCGGCTTCAAAGCCGCGATCAAAGGAGCATGCCCGGCCAAGACGCCGAAATACCCCTCGACCCCCGGAGCCACCACCGACTGAACCGACTCCTCGACCACCGAGCGGTCGGGAGCAACAACGGAAAGAGTAAATGCGCTTGCCATGGGTTCTAATTTGGAATTTGGAATTTGGAATTTGGAATTTCGGAAAGCGACTCGTCTCGAATTAGATCGAGCTTCGTCCGATAACGGGCGGTGGATTCACGCACGGTAGCCGATGCCGCTGAACTCAGTCGTAAAGTTCGCAGCGAAGCGACTAACAGCTTCAAAATCTCTTCGCCTTCGTCCGCAAGTGCTTGGGCGGTAGAGGAGGTGATCTCTCCACTTTCCACAAGCAGATCCAGCCAATAGAGAGTTTCATCGCATTCCTCTTCAGAAATCGCTAGCTTAGAGGCCATATCGGCTCGAGATCGTGCCCGACATGCAGAGCGATAGTTCGCACCGACTGAGGTGCCGCTTCGCACTAATTGCCGCGAGAGAACGTCGCTGACTAAACCACGATTTAGAGTCTGGACTAAGCGAATGACAGAGAGCGCAAATTGCCGAGTGCGCCGCTTAAGCATCGGCTGGGTCGGTTCTGCATGTATCTTCTCCATTCTAAATTAGAAGAATTCCAAATTCCAAATTCTAAATTCAGGCAACCGCCGCCAGTTTCTTCGCCTTCTCCCGAACGTCCTCGAGCCCGCCGCAGTATAGGAACGCCTGCTCAGGAATCTCGTCCAGATTGCCGTCGACAAGCTCCTTGAACGCAGTCACCGTCTCGTCGATCGAGACGAACCGACCGGGGTTGCCCGTGAACTGCTCCGCGACGAAGTTCGGCTGAGACAGGAATCGCTCGATCTTTCGAGCACGGCCCACGAGCATCTTGTCGTCGTCCGAAAGCTCTTCGACGCCCAGAATGGCGATGATGTCCTGCAGCTCCTTGTACCGTTGCAGCGTCACCTGGACGCGCCGGGCGACGTCGTAGTGCTCCTGGCCCACGAGGCGCGGATCGAGGTTCTTCGAAGTCGACTGCAGGGCGTCCACCGCCGGGTACAGACCCTTTGAGGCGATCGCGCGGTCGAGATAAACGTAGGCGTCCAGGTGAGCGAACGTCGTCGCCGGAGCCGGGTCGCTGGGGTCGTCGGCAGGAACGTAAACCGCCTGCACCGAGGTAACCGAACCCTTCTTCGTCGAGGTGATGCGCTCCTGGAGGAAGCCCATCTCCGTCGCCAGCGTCGGCTGATAACCAACCGCCGAAGGCATCCGTCCGAGAAGCGCCGAAACCTCAGAGCCTGCCTGCACGAAGCGGAAGATGTTGTCGATGAAGATCAGAACGTCGGTGCCGATCTCATCGCGGAAATACTCCGCCATCGTCAGGGCCGTAAGCGCAACCCGAAGGCGCGCGCCGGGCGGCTCGTTCATCTGGCCGAAGACCATGGCGGTCTTGTCGATAACGCGGGCCATCTTGCCCTCCGCGTCCTTAAATTCGGTCTCCTTCATTTCGCGCCAAAGGTCGTTGCCTTCGCGCGTCCGTTCGCCCACGCCGGCGAACATCGAAACGCCGGAGGCTTCCACTGCGATGTTGCGGATCAGCTCCTGAATCAAAACCGTCTTGCCCAGCCCCGCGCCGCCAAAAAGGCCGATCTTTCCACCCTTGTTGAAGGGGATCATCAGGTCGACGACCTTCAGGCCGGTCTGCAGCAGCTCCACCTTCGTGGATTGCGATTCGAAGTTGGGCGGCTGGCGGTGGATCGGGAGGCGGGGGGTATCGGCCGGCACGGGAGCGCCATTGTCGATCGGATCGCCGAGGAGGTTGAAAACGCGGCCCAGGGTGGCATTGCCGACCGGCACCGTGATCGGCCCGCCGGTATCGGTGGCCACCATCCCGCGCACCAACCCGTCGGTGGAGGCGAGCGCTATGGTTCTAACGATATCGTCGCCCAAGTGCTGCGCGACCTCACAAGTGAGGTTCACGCCACGCTTGGCGTCGGTGATGACGACGGCGTTGTAGATCGAGGGCAGCGACTCCGCCGAGAAGCGGCAGTCGACAACCGGACCCAAGACTTGAATGACTTTGCCAGTGCCAGGCATGCGTGTTGTAATTCCTCCGAAACAGTAGGGAACGCCATCCGCCAGGCGGGAGACGTTTGGCAGAAATTATACCTAGGCTGGGCCCGGCGCATTGTTTTCCTCGTCTGCCGAAGGCGTGCTGAAGTATCCTTCGCCGAAGTGGCGCAACAGCACCTTGGTGGCATCCCGAACTTTGGAATAGGTGAGTGGTATGGCTTCCAACGACTAAGGAATAACCGGCATGCAAGAGAGCGTGGAACATTTTCGCGGGGAGGCGTAGTCACTCACTGCGACGGGATTTCCTTACTCACGCATGGTGGTCCAGGCCCGGCTTTCGAGCTGGGCCTCTTAATGTGCGAACTCGCGCCGCAGCGCCCACAGCCGCTCGAGGATGCGCAACTCCCGCCCCGCATCGCCGCCGTCTTCCTCGTCCCACCAGACGTTCAGCGCCGCCTTCGCCACCGTCCAACCCCAGAGCCGCTCCGGAGGATCGCCAAGCAAACTGGCAAACGCGGATAACCGGAGTCGAAGCAAGTTCTCATCCGGCTCGATGTGGAGCGGATTGAACATGAACTGCCCAACCTCGAATGAAGGATCTCCGATCATGCCTTTCGGATCGATAAAGGTCCACCCATTGCTATCGCGCAGGATGTTGTAGTGGTGCAGATCGCCATGCAGCAGCCGCGGCTCGGGCATCGAGGCAAAGAGATCGCGGATGACGGCGAGCGCCTCGGCAAGCAAAGAGCGGTTGTCCTGAGTGAACCGCCTGAACCAGTCGTCAACGGGCATCGCGGAGACGAGTGGAGCTTGCCGCATGCGCAGAATGAGTTCCGCGCAAACCGTGACAGCGCTTTCCTCGGGTTCCGCAACGAGCATGTTGCCCGGAGAAACTCGACGCTGAAGCGTCGCCCCGGTCTCGGGCTCGACGCGCAAAACCTGAACGCCTCCATGGCCCGAAAACGCCCGCATGGCCTCCGCCCCCTGCCGCTCCTCGGCATGAGAGGCAGGGATTTTCAGCACCGTTTCGCCCGAGCAGGACCAAACCTCGCTGCACGTCGCGCCAGGCATCAGTGCCACAAGCTCGACGCCCCACTCGCGCGAGAGGCGCACCGCATCCGGGCTGGGTTTATCGGGAGACAAGGCCAAGTCCGAGCTTATCGCGCACGCGCTTGAACGCCTGCAGCGCGAACTCGAGGTCCTCGCGGCTATGCGCAGCGCTGGGCATGCTCCGAATACGCGCCTTGCCGCGAGCGACGGTGGGGAAGACGATCGCCAGTGCGTACACACCCTCGTCCCAAAGCGCGCGTTCCATCTCCTGCGCCTTCGCCTCGTCGCCGACATACACCGGGGTGATCGGCGTCTCAGATCCCATCGTGTCGAAACCCGCCTCCGCCAGCGACGCCTTCCACCAACGCGTGTTGTCCCAAAGCCGTTTCATCGGCTCAGGATCGTTCTCCATCACATCGATGGCAGCGATGAGTCCCGCCGCCACCGCCGGCGGATGCGCCGTGGAGAAGAGGTAGGGCCGACCGCGGTTGATCAGCCAATCCTTCAGCGCCGCCGATCCGGCGATGTACCCGCCGACGACGCCCAGCGCCTTCGACAAAGTCCCAAGCTGAATATCGACCCGGCCATACAGATCGAAATGGGAGGTGGACCCGGCACCATTCTTACCCAGCACGCCGCTGGCATGCGCGTCGTCGACCATAACGAACGCATCGTACTGCTCGGCCAGCCGCACGATATCGGGCAGTGGGGCAATGTCTCCATCCATCGAGAACACGCCGTCGGTGATGATCATGCGCTTCTCGAATTTCTGGGTGTTCTTCAGAATCTGCTCGAGCTGCTCCATGTCTTTGTGGGCATAGACATAGCCTTCGCTCTTCTTGTATTTCGCTGAGCTGAGTCGCACGCCGTCGATGATCGAGGCGTGATTCAGCTCGTCGGAGATGATCACGTCCTTGTCGGTCACCACGGCTGGGATCGTGCCTGAGTTGGCGGTGAATCCGCTGGTAAAAACGAGTACCGCTTCCGTGTGTTTGAACTTGGCGAGCCGCCGCTCCAGCTCATCATGAACCGTCATGGTGCCTCCGATCCAGCGCACGGCTCCGGCTCCGACGCCCCACTCGTCGATCGCCTTGCGCGCGGCTTCGACGACCTTCGGATGGTTGGCTAGGCCGAGATAGTTGTTGCTGGACAGGTTGACGACCTCCTTGCCGTTCATCCGAACGCGCCCGCCGGCGGGTGATTCGAGGATCTTCGGGATTTTGTAGAGGTGCTGATCCTTGAGCGTCTGAATCTGCTCCTTCAAAAAGCTCTGCAGCGTCGCGTTCATAGGGTGAGTTTATCTCCCAGGCCGCTTCACAGCTTTCAGCAGTTCACATTGGCTATCGCCAGAGGTAACGTGGCAGCAATGCTGCAGCGCCTTTGTTGCTTCCTTTGCCTCGGATGTTTTGCTCATTCAAGCCTTGGACAGAACCTGCAAACCCGTTGGGCAGCGGGCGTTACGCCCGAGAACGCTCACCGCGAATATCCCCGCCCGCAAATGGTGCGCCCAGGCTGGGTGAACCTGAACGGGCTATGGGATTTAACGATCGCCCACGCCGACGGCACGTCGAGCAAGCATTCGATCCTCGTCCCGTTTCCGGTCGAGTCCCAGCTTTCCCGGGTTCACGTCGTCCCCGCTCCGAGCGACAAGCTGATCTACCGCCGGACGTTCACTCGCCCGCGTCCTACTGGCCGCGTCCTCCTTCACTTTGAAGCCGTGGATTGGGCCACAACCGTTAGAATAAACGGGACGACCGTGGGCTCCCACCGTGGCGGCTACGGTCCCTTCTCCTTCGACATCACGGCCGCCCTAAGACCTTCCGGCACGCAGCGGCTGGAGGTCGAGGTCCGCGATCCTAGTGACACGGGACCGCAGCCGCGGGGGAAGCAGGTGATGAAGCCGGGAGGCATCTTCTACACGTCGACCAGCGGGATCTGGCAAACGGTCTGGCTCGAGTCCGTCCCCATCCGTTCCATCGAATCCATCTCCGTCACGGCGACCAATAATGGACTCGTCCAACTCCAGGCAGGTATCTCGGAACCGCCGGGGCTATACGCGCAATTTGATTTTGGGGGCGGAAAACGAGGAGTGCGCCGAAAGAGCGATTACTTCGTCCGGACTGAAGTGTTGGCTTCGGGGAAAGCGATTGCGCGCGGCCAGGGCGACGTTCTCGACATGGTTTCGGATGGTGTCGATGAGAAGGGGAGGTGGACCAGCGCAACCAACGTTCAAGCGAACATAAACCTGCAGGTTAAGAAGCCCAATCTGTGGTCACCCGAGCACCCGTTCATTTACAATCTGCGATTTTCGTTGATACGCAGGGGCAAGGTTGTCGATCAGGTGAAGAGCTATTTCGCGTTTCGCGATATCTCACTCGTACGGGACAAGACCGGCCAGCAGCGCATCGCTCTGAACGGCAAGCCGTATTTCATGGTCGGCCCGCTTGATCAAGGCTTCTGGCCGGACGGGATCTACACGGCCCCCAGCGAGGCGGCAATGAAGTACGACCTCGATGTCACCAAGCGACTCGGCTTCAACATGATCCGCAAGCACGTCAAGGTCGAGCCGGATCGTTGGTATTACCTGTGCGACAAAATGGGCATCCTCGTGATGCAGGACATGCCGAGCGGCGACCGGGGGATCGGGCCGAACGATCCGGATATCGTACGCTCTCCTGAGTCCGCGCAGATTTTCCGCGACGAGCTAAAGGCGATGATCGATGCGCGGCGCAACCACCCGTGCATCGTGAGCTGGGTGCTCTACAACGAGGGCTGGGGGCAGTGGGACACCGCTCGTATGACGCAGTGGCTGAAGAAATACGATCCCAGCCGGCTGGTCGACGCGACCACCGGGTGGGCAGATCGCGGCGTGGGCGACATGAACGACGTGCACGTCTATCCGGGGCCAGGCGCCCCGCCCCGCGATTTGAAGCGAGCCCTGATGCTCGGCGAATTCGGCGGTCTGGGACTTCCCGTGCCGGGCCATATGTGGCGCGCGACTGGGTGGGGATACCAATCGTTCAAGACGAAACAAGAACTGACGGATGCGTTCGTCCGGCTGCTATCCGACCTGCGTTTCCTCATCGCCAAGCCCGGCCTGAGCGGCGCCGTCTACACCCAGACGACCGACGTCGAGACCGAGCTGAACGGACTGATGACCTACGACCGCGCGCTCATCAAGATGGACGAAGCCCGCATGCGGCAGGCGGTTCGCGAGCTGTTCTTGCCGCCTCCGACGTTCACCGAAATCGTGCCCACCTCGGAGTCAACTCCGCAAACCTGGGAATACCAACTCGCGCCAGGTCCGTGGCTGCACGGCCCCGGAGGCTTCGGCACTCCTGAGACACCGGGGTCAGTCGTCCGAACTCGGTGGGACACGGAGGACATTTGGCTGCGCCGGAAGTTCGTGTTACCGAAAAACTATTTAGCAGGAGATCTTTGGCTGCGACTCAGCTATGACGACGACGTTGAAGTGAGGATCGACGACAAGATCGTGTACACCGCGCCGGGATGGACGACCAGCTACAAACTGCTGCCGCTGCAGGTTGGCCTAGCCAAGGGCGAGCACACGCTGTCGATCCACTGCCACCAGAACGAGGGTGGGCAGTATGTCGATGCAGGTTTGGTGGTCGTGAAGCAGTGACGTCATCCTGAGCGTAGCCGAAGGATCGCCGTTTCGCGCCTGACCGGCGATCCTTCGACGCCAACCTTCGCTGAAGCTCGGTTGTTGCCCAGGATGACGGCTAACTTATCTGTCCCGTCCAGCCAACAGCCGATCGCCTATCACGCCCACCAAAATCACCGCCCCGACAACCGCGAAGTTGAGCGAGCTTGGGATGCCGAGCAGGTTGACGAGGTTCTGCAAGACCTGCAGCAGCGCGGTCCCGAGCAGCACGCCAACGATCGAGCCTTCTCCTCCGCGAAGAGAGCACCCCCCAAGCACGGCGGCCGCGATGCCGTACAGTTCGTACGACGAGCCGTGCGTGGACGGCGAGATCGAGTTCGAGTAGAAGGCGAGTAGGATGCCCGCGATGGCGGCGAACAGGCCGGAAATGATGTACGTACTTGAGATGATCCGCTTCGTGGCGATGCCCGAATATCGGGAGGCTTCCTCATTACAGCCGGTCGCATAAAGGTGGCGCCCGTACACTGTCCGGCCCAGCAGAACCGCCATGATGACGGCGATGATGATCAGCATCACAAACGGAATGGGCACTCCCAACAGGTTGGTTGTGGCAGCCGTGCGCAGCGCCTCAAATCCCTGAGCCGAGCCAAACCCCTTCGTCTCATCTCGGGCGATGAACTGCGCGAGCCCGCGATAAATCAACAGTCCGCAGAGGGTGACGATAAAGGGCTGGATTCTGAGCCTCGTCACCAGTAACCCATGGATGGCTCCCAGCCCCATGCCCACGGCGAGGATTGCAACCACGGCAAGAGGCCAGGCCCAATGCTTGTCGACGAGCGCAATCGAGAGTAACACCCCCAGCAGCGCGAACATCGATCCGACGGAAAGATCGATGCCGCCCGAGATGATCACCATCGCGATGCCGATGCTGAAGATGCCGTAAATGCCGATCAGTCTCGCCATGTTGGCAAGATTGGTGATGCCCAGGAAGCGCGGATTGAGCGCTGCGACGGTGGCGCAGAGCACCAGCAGCAGAACGAAGATGCCGATCTCGCGGCCGAACTTCCTAAACACCTTGGAGGGTCGACCTCCGTGTCGACCGAGGCTTAGTCACGACGGATCGCGACCCTCCAACGAAGGGGCTCATCTACGACCGGCCGCGCAGCTTGTCGAGCTTCGTCTTGAAGGCATCGACATCGGACTGATGCAGAACCAATGTCGGAACGATCACTTTCTTTTCCGCTGGAATGGCCGACTTGTCGCCATTCAGCACCTTGTTCATTGTCACGATGGTTTGGTAGCCGAACTCGAACGGCTGCTGCACGATCGTCGCCTCGATCGCCCCCGACTTGACGCCGGCGAGGGTGTCGTCTTCTTCGTCGAAGCACACGATTTTGACCTTGCCCACCTTGTTCGCATCCTGAATCGCGCTCAGGATGGCAGGGCCGTTGTAGCTCCAGATTCCGACCATCGCGGCCAGGTCTGGATCCTTCGTCAAAGAATCGGCGGCGTTGGTCTTGGCACGTGTGTGGTCGGCGTCGTCGGTGCGCACATCGAGCACCTGAATCTTCGTGCCCGCGATCGCTTCCTTCAGTCCGCCGATTCGCTCCTTAGCATTCTGGGCGTCGGCCTTGCCGACGAAGATCACGACCTTCCCGCCGTTTGGCAGCGCCTTCTTAAGCTCCTCGCCTGCCTGCCGCCCGGCCGCCGTGTTGTCGGTGCCGATGTAGCACGCACGGTTGCTATTCGGAGCATCGCTGTCCTGCGTGATGACGAGCGCCTGTTTGGCGGCGTTGTTCAGCATGTCCGTCGCGTTCGCCGGATCGTTGGGGCTGATCGCCATGCCATCAACGCCTTTGGCGAGCAGATCGTCGATGATCGCCCGCTGGGTGGCCACCGCGCTGTCCGTCGGCATGCGGAAGTCGACTTCCACATTCGGCAGCTCCGCCGCCGCCTTCTCGGTCCCCTTGCGGGCGATCGTCCAGAAGTCGGAGGCGTTGTTGGTGATAAAGGCGAGCTTCAGGTGCTTGGCGCCGACGGCCCTATCAGAAGCAGGTGACGCAGTGTCGGTGCCCCCGCTCTTGCAGCCGAACGTGCAGAGCGCCAGGAGCAGCGTCGCGCCGAGGAGAGAGGCGTGTTTCATCACAGCCATTATCCTCCCCCTAGCCGCATTTGCGCATTAGGGTAGTTTCACGCCATTCCTTCGAATCGAGAAATCTCGTGATCCTTCCTCTGCTTCTCCTCATGTCAGCGCATCCCACTCAGCAAGCCGAACTCAACGATTGGGAAAACCCCGCCGTAGTCGGCATCAACAAGGAGCCGCCCCGCGCGACCAGTTGGCCATTGGCAAGTTTGGAGGAAGCTGGTCGTCCGCCGCCCTTGCCTTTTACACGGCATCGGGAGGCGGGCGCCACACCGATCGAACAGGTGATGGAAGAGGGAGTTGAGGGTTATACCTACGTCCGCTCGCTGAACGGGGATTGGAAATTCAGCTGGTGCGGCAAACCGGACGACCGGCCCCTCGATTTCTACCGCCCGGACTTCGACGACAAGGCCTGGACGACGATTCGGGTCCCGAGCTGTGTCGAGATGCACGGGTTCGGGATCCCGATCTACACCAACATCACCTATCCCTTCAAGAAAGACCCCCCGCGTATTCAGCACGATTACAACCCGGTTTCGTCGTACCGGCGCAGGTTCACGGTCCCGCCCGATTGGAAGGGGCGACAGACTTTCATCCGCTTCGACGGCGTCTACTCCGGCTTCTATCTCTGGGTAAACGGCCACAAGGTCGGCTACAGCGAGGACAGCATGGGGCCGGCGGAGTTCAACCTGACGCCGTACCTCAAGGATGGCGAGAACTTGCTAGCTGTCGAGGTGTATCGCTGGACCGACGGCAGCTACCTGGAGGACCAGGACATGTTCCGCTACAGTGGCATCTGCCGCGGCGTGACGCTGTTTTCAACACCTGCTATCTTTATTCGCGATTTCGAATTAACGTCAGATTGGAATACCGTCACCGGAAAAGCGATAGCTAACGGCAGCATAACCATTCACCACGAGAATTTCAAATCGGATGGGCCCTTCAGTGTGACCGTGGACTTATTCGACGGCGCAAAGAAACTCCAGCAAGTCAATTGGATGGCTCGCGTGCAGCAGGATGGTCGCCTACCATTCACGCTGGCCGATCCAGGGACAGGCGGGTTGGACGGGATAGAGCCATGGTCGGCAGAGCACCCAAAACTTTACACCGTGGTTCTAAGCCTGTTTAAGTGCGAGACGCAAGAGCTTCTCGACATACGCTCCTGTCGGGTGGGTTTCCGCTCATTGGAGTGGAAGGACGGGATATTCAAAGTAAATGGCCGCCCGGTGAAAATCCTCGGCGTCAACCGGCACGACCACGACCCCGATAGCGGCAAGACCCTGCCGCGGTGGCGCATGGAGCAAGACGTGCTTCTCATGAAGCGCAACAACATCAACACCGTTCGCACCAGCCATTATCCCAACGATCCTTACTTCTATGAGCTGTGCGACCGCTACGGACTCTACGTCGTCGCCGAGGCGAACCTCGAGAGCCACGGCATGGGCTATGACTGGGACAAAACCCTCGGCAACAAGCCCGAATGGCTAACCGCCCACCTCGACCGCAACCGGCGCAATGTCGAATGCCAGAAGAACCACCCGAGCGTGATCATGTGGTCGATGGGGAACGAGGCCGGACCCGGCTCAAACTTCGCGGAAGTCGCCAAATGGATTCACGGCCGTGACCCCTCTCGCCCGGTCCACTACGAGCGTTACAACGAGCCGTGCGACGTGGATTCGGTGATGTACCCGGACGTGGAGTACATCGTCGCTCAAGGAAAATCGAAAATCCAAAACCGAAAATCCAAAATCAGCAAGCCATTTTTTGTGTGCGAGTACGCCCATGCGATGGGCAACTCAAGCGGAAACATGGAGGAATACGTCGAGGCCTATTTCTCCTCGCCGCACAACATGGGAGGCTGCATTTGGGACTGGGTCGACCAGGGGCTGAGGAAAGCGACCGACGAGACTTATTCCCAGGATCCCTTTCCCCATCCGTACACTGTCGACGACCTGCACCCTGCTCTTCCGGCTTTCTCGGGGGCAGCCCGGACCTCCACCCCCCTGCCCCCTCCTCCATTTCCCGGACAAGTCGGATTGCCCCAGCCGCCCCGCGCCGGGAAAATGGAAGAGGGGGAGATCGGACCGTGGTTCTACGCCTATGGCGGCGACTACGACGACCATCCCAACGACGGACCATTTTGCGGTAATGGCCTCGTGCTGCCCGATCGGCAAGTAACAGCGAAGCTCGTCGCCGTCAAACATGTGTACCAGCCGGTTCACGTCGAGTGGGACGCGGCGGAGATGCAGGCGACGATCACGAATCGCTACGCCTTCACGAACCTCGCATCGCTCGATTTCTTTATGAGCGTTTGGGATGATGGGAAGGAGATTAGGACCGTGAGAATGGTCTCGCTTGACGTGGAACCGGGTGCTTCGACATCGATTAGGCTTCCGTACTTCCCCGAGGTTCTCCCAGTTGCCGAGCGATTTTATCGCCTGTCCTTCCGGCTGCGAAACGCGGTGTTATGGGCTCCGGCTGCGTACGAAGTCGCCTCGTGCCAACTTGCTGTGTCCAGTGCAAATGCGGGGGACATTTCTCTTCATGGCCCCGTCAAGCGCGAGACCGGCAGCATGCCGATCGTCTACCGTGGTTCGGGATCGGCTGCGACCTTCAACACGCTCACGGGAGCCCTTTCCAACTACAAAGTCGCCGGCATAGAGCAAATCTCAGGATATGGCGGGCCGCGGCTTAACATCTTCCGCGCCTTCACGGACAACGACATCTGGTTCCAGAAGGCATTCTGGGAATCCGGGCTGGGTGAAATTAGGCGAGTATTGGAAGATTTCCAGTCGCCCAGCGGGCGGGACGTGGATTCGCAGCGAGTGCATGCGGTGTACCGATGCGTTGGTTTCAAGGGACTCGGCTACCGGCACACTGTCGACTACACGATTCTGGGAGACGGGACGGTGGTTCTCGACAACCTCTTCGAGCCGATCGGCGAACTGCCGCCCATCCCCAAGCTCGGCCTGATAATGGGCGTCAGCGGCAAGATGGACCAGTTCACCTGGCTGGGCCGAGGGCCAATGGACAGCTATCCCGATCGCAAGCTCGCACAAGACATCGGCTTATTCTCCGGCAGCGTGGAGGATCAATATGCCGAATACCTGCGCCCGCAGGAAAATGGGGCGAAAGAAGACGTCCGGTGGGCGGCGCTGACCGACCGAGACGGCAACGGTCTACTGATCCAAGCGGGCGGCCATCTCTCCGTGACCGTGCAGAAGTACACGCCCCACCAGATCGACGACGCGCGGCATGAGGACGGCGAGCCGCGCAAGCTGCAGCCCCTCATCCCGCGCGACGACATCATTCTCTGCCTCGACGCCTACCAAATGGGCCTCGGCGGCGCATCGTGCGGTCCGGCGACGAGGCCGGAATGCCGCGTGCCGAATGATCGGCCCGTACGCTTCCGCGTCATTCTCAGGCCGATCATTAAAGGCGAGGACCCTCGAATCAAGGGAAGGGAAGCGATCCCTGTCGCGCAGCCGCCCGAAATCATCCGATTGGAAACCGGCGACGTTCGCATTCTCGCCGAACCCGGATCCGTCGTTAAGTACGCCGTGGGCTCGGGACAGACGCAAGCCTACAAGAAGCCGTTTAAGATGGAGGACGCGGGCGCAATCACCGCTTGGGCGGAAAGGAAGGGGTTCATCACGAGCCCGACGACGACCTTGACTCTTCCCGCGATCACTCCCGTGATGCACTTGTCACGGAACCTGTGGAAGATCGCCGCCGACAGCTTCGAGCCGGGCGAGGGAGAGCCGGCGAATGCGATCGACGGCAATCCGGGTACCTATTGGCATACCGCCTGGAGCGCCGCCTCGCCACCGTATCCCCACCAGCTAACCGTCGACCTTGGCGGACTGCAGAAGGTAAGTGGAATGGAAATCGTAGAGCGGCAGGAGAACGCCAACGGCCGGATCAAGGCCTACGAGCTTTACGCTTCGAAAGACGGCAAGATCTGGGGCAAGCCCGTGCTTGCAGGCGACTTCGCCGACACCGGCCGTCGCCAGCGGATCGATTTCGCGAAGACTGTCGAAGCGCGCTACATGCGCCTTGTTGCGCTATCGCAAATGACAGGCAATCCTTGGGCGAGTTTGGCGGAGTTGGAGTTTCTCACGCCGGCTCCGTAAGCGCACCGTTGCAAAGAAACAGTAGCGGGGACATTCCTGTCCCCGACTGGGCCGAATGCCCAGCCCCTTGCTCACTACAACCTTTCGGGTTACCGATGCTTGATCTGGTCGATTTCCGCGAGTACCGTCCGCAACGATTGTAGTGAGCTCTCCGGTGTGACGATCTCGAAAGGCTCGCCGGATTCCAGGCGGTCGACGAAGTATTTCAACTCATGGAAGTAGCCGCCAAGGTCGCTCACGTTGCCGCCGCCTTCGGCGGCCATTTTCGCGAATTCGGGCTGCGTTGGCTGACTGTCCTGCGAATAAACCGTCATCGGCCCGCCGTCCATGATTGCCGCGCCGCGCTCGAAGATGGCGCGGAACGCCATCTTGAACGGCGTCTTCGGTGGCAGATTCCAACCGCCCTCCAGATGCGCGATGGTGTCGCCAAAGCGCATCGTCGTGAACACAAACGAGGGCCCGCGCTCGTCGACGGTGCCGAACGACACCATCTCATCCGGCTCGCCGAGGGCGTAGTGGGCATAATCGGTGTCGTGGATATGCATGTCCAACACCCCGCCACCCGCCCGCGCCTCATCCGCCAGCCAATTGCCTGACGACCATGACGGGAACTCGCCAAAGCGTGTCAGGTTGATCGACAGCAGCCGCCCGTAGCGCCGATCGTTGATCATCTCCTTCAGCAGCGCGTACTCGGACCAAAACCGGATGCAGTGGCCGATCATGAGCCGCACGCCCGCCTCCTGGCACGCTCGCCGCATTGCTTCAGCCTGCTCCACGGTGCGCGCCATCGGCTTCTCGCAGAACACATCCTTGCCCGCCCGCGCCGCTTGGACCGTGAATTCCCCATGCAGGTCGGTAGGGAGGCAGATGTCGATGACATCGACTTCGCCAAGAGCCTCGTCCAGCGTGGCGTAACCCCGACAGCCAAACTCGGCGGCGAATTTCTCGAGTGCTTCGGGCCGGTGATCGACGACCGCGACAAGCTGCGCGTTGGGCAAAATGCCATACACATTTGCGTGCATCCGCCCCATGAACCCACATCCGACGATCGCCACGCGCTGCATGGCTCATTATCCTGGAGCGATGCCTTGCATTTGGCACGCAAGCGCCGGAACGTGCAGAATACGCAACATGCATCGCGCAAATTGGCTGTTATTCGGACTTGCCGCCCTGGTGATCGGTTGCTCGCCCTCGAAAGATGAAGGACCCGCTCCCGTCGCGAACGCGGTCGACGGGAAGATTGCTTACGCGCCGACCGGCGCGGATAAGCCAACTGGCAACTTCGACGTAGCGGCTTTCAAAGGCGGTTACGGAACCGACTTTTACGAGCAGGCGGCGAAGGAATTCGACGCCAAGAACCCCGGCCTGACGACCAAGGTAAGCGGTAATCCGCGCATTTGGGAGCAGCTCAGACCGCGCCTCGTCGCCGGCGATCCGCCCGATCTCATGTATCCCGGCTGGGGCATGGACCATTGGAAGCTCGCCGAGGAAGGGCAGCTCCTCGTGCTGGACAAAGCCCTTGATTCGCCCGCCGAAGGCGGGGCAGGCACGTGGCGCGACACCTTCGAACCCACCATCCTCAAGCTCGGCCAGAAAGACGGCCACCAATATGTGCTGCCGTACTTCTTCAGCATGTGGGGCTGGTGGTACGACCCGGGCGTCTTCGCCAAGAACGGCTGGACCGCCCCCAAGACCTATTCAGAGCTTCTGGCACTCTGCGACAAGATCAAGGCGAAGGGCACGGCGCCGATCACGTTCCAAGGGAAATATCCCTACTACATGATCCAGGGCATGCTGCTGCCGTGGGCGCAGAGCGTCGGCGGGCCGGAAGCCATCGCAGACGCTCAGAACCTTGTGCCAGGGGCGTGGAAATCGCCCGCGATGCTCCAAGCCGCGAAAATGATCGCCGAGCTGCGCGACAAAGGGGATTTCGAGCAGGGCGCGGTCGGGCTTAGCCACACCGAATCCCAATCCGACTTCCTCAACGGCAAGGCCGCCATGATTCCCTGCGGCACCTGGCTAGATTCGGAGATGAAGAAGGTCAAGCCTCCCACCGCGAAGATGCAGTACATGCTCACGCCGTGGGTCGATGGCGGCAAGGGCGACCCGACAGCGATCCTCATCGAGATCGAGCCGTGGATGGTGCCGAAGGACGCGAAGAATCCCAACGCGGCGGTCGCGCTCTTCAAGTACATGACTTCCCTGGACAAGGCTAAGCAATTCGTGGCCGAGAAGGCAACGCTAATGTCGATAAAAGGAAGCGACCAATATGACTTGCCCGAAACTCTCGTGGAGCCCGCGCAGGCGTTCAAGAGGAGCAAAACCGTGATCTCCTTCCTCGCCCGGCAGTGGTATCCCGCGATGGAAAAGGAGATCGAGGACGCGCTCACCTCTCTTGTGAACGGCCAGAGCACGCCGGAGCAATTCTGCGACCGCGCTGAAGCCGCCGCCGAGAAGACGCGCACGGACGATTCGATCGCCAAGCACAAGGTGCAATGAGATGCTAATCCTCGGCATCCTATTGCACGCGGCGCTTGAAGCCACCCATGCGATGGTGGTGCCTCAGCCGGCCTCGGTGAAGATCAGCGGCGGCACGTTCCAACCCGACAGCCGCATCGCCATTTCTGCGTCCGGCGAGCTCATGGATGTCGCCGACTATCTCCGCGGCAAGGTCGCTCCCGCGACCGGCTGGGAGTGGCCCATCACCCGCCGTTCCGGCAGCGATACGGTCGAGCTGCGCCTGGATCGACGGCTCAGTCGCCTCGGCCCTGAAGGCTACACGCTCGAAATTCGCGATGATCGCGTGACGATCCGCAGCGCCGCGAAAGCGGGAGTCTTCTACGGAGTTCAAACCCTGCGTCAGATCTTCCCACCCGACATCATGCGTCGAGCCGCCGTGCGCCGACATTGGTCCCTGCCACAGCTTGTGATCGAAGATTCGCCGCGCTTCGGATGGCGAGGCGCGCACATGGATGTCTCGCGCCACTTCATGCCGAAGGAGTTCGTGCTCAAGTTCATCGACCTGATGGCTCTGCACAAGCTGAACGTCTTCCACTGGCACCTCGTGGACGACAACGGCTGGCGGATTCAAATCAACGCCTATCCACGACTTACGGAGATCGGATCACGCACCGACTTCTCGCAGATGAATCCGGCTGGCGCGACGCGCAGCATCAACCAGCGTCCGGGCGGCTACTACACCCAGGACGACGTCCGCGAGGTCGTCGCCTACGCCGCAGAGCGTTTCATCACGGTCGTGCCCGAGATCGAGATGCCAGGCCACTCGAACGCCGCCATCTCTGCCTACCCTCAGATGGGCAACCGCGAGCAGATCAAGGGGGCGGGCAAGGATGTGACGTTTCTCGGCATGATGGACAACGTCTACAACGTCGACGACGCGACGATTAGGTTCATCAAGAACGTGCTCGACGACATCATGGACCTCTTCCCGGGCAAGTTCATCCACATCGGCGGAGACGAGGTTTGGAAGGAACCGTGGAAGCAAAACCCCCGCGCGCAGGAGCGCATGAAGGCGCTCGGATTGAAGGATGAGGAGGAGTTGCAGAGCTGGTTCGTGAAGCAGTTCGACGACTATCTGGTCTCGAAGGGCCGCCGGCTGATCGGCTGGGATGAGATCCTCCAAGGCGGCCTTGCCCCTAATGCGGCAGTCATGTCATGGCGCGGGACCGAAGGCGGCATCGCCGCCGCGAAGGCCGGCCACGACGTGGTGATGTCGCCCACCAGCCACGCCTACTTCGACTACTACCAAGCCGATCCGCCGACCTCGGAGCCGAAGGGCATCGGAGGCTACTTGGCGATCGAGAAGGTCTACGAATTCGAGCCCGTCCCGGCTGTGCTAACCGCCGACGAGGCGAAGCACGTGCTCGGCGGCCAGGCCAACATCTGGTCCGAGTTCATCCCGCATCCGAAGCACATGGAGTACATGGCCTACCCCCGGCTCTGCGCGATGGCGGAGGTGCTGTGGTCGCCGAAGGAGTCGCGGAACTGGAATGACTTCCTGGCGCGGCTGACAACACACCTTGAGCGGCTCAAGCTTCTCGACGTGAACTACCGGCCGTTGACGCTGAAATAAGCTCCTGGAGTGTCGACCTCCGTGTCGACCGGTCCCGACGGAGCGGGACCCTCCATATATCTAGCCATACACCCGCACCTCAACCAAGTGAACTCCAATGTTGGCGCTGTTTTTTAGCATCTTGGTCCGGACGTACCGCGCGCTCACCGACTGTGCCAAACGGTGAACATGCCCATTCATCGAACTCGGCTCGGTGTTCGTGCTCATATCCACGACCTGCCGCCAAGAGATGCCATCCGATGACACTTCGACCACGTACTGGTAGAACCGTCCATCGCCCCAGTACGGGAAGACCTGGATCGTCTTGATCGGCTTCGGCGAGCCGAGATCGAGCTGCCAAGTGCATGGGGAAGGCGACGCCGCCCAGTAGGTGTCGAGGTCGCCGTCGATCGCGTTCGCCGGCGAGCCTCCCGGTTCGGTGTGGCCGTCGTCAGACGCCGTTCCTTGACGCGCGAGATTGCCTGGCGGCTCGATGGAGCCGAGCGCTTTCTCCAGTCGGTCCAGCTCGCCTCGGTGATCGAGGAGCGCGGCGCGGATAATCGCCACCGGGTCTCCCGGCTTCGATTCTTTTGGTGGAACAGCGCTGTTCGCCCACCGATTTTCGAAGGCGAGGTAATCCGGCTTCGTCTTGTTCTCCAGCCCGTCGAAGTACATCCGCCATCGCTGCGCGATGAAGTCCTTCGTCAGCCCCGCCCACTCCTTGTTCGCATAGTCGGTTAGGACACCCTTGCCGTCCCACGCCGTAATCTGCAGCCGCGCGTTGCGCTCAAGTAGACGCTTCTCAGCCGGAGTCCTGCCCCATGAGCGAGCCATCCCGATCCAGGTCGACAACCGATGCTCGAGCCGGCAAGCCATGATCTGATCGATCTGGTCGAGCGTGGCGAAGAATGCCCGCTTGGCTCCTCCATACGTCTCCGGATCGTTGCCTTGGAAGCCAAGAGTCGCTAGATAGACTTCGCGGTCGGCCAGGCCGCCGAGATAGGTCTTCGTCACATCCACCAGGTCCCGTTGGAACAGCGGGTTCTTCCCCAGTCGAGCGCTCGCCTTCATCATCTGATCGAGGGCCTCGCCGATCAGTCGCATCTGAGCCGCCGGCCGGCCGCGCCGGCCTCTGCCGGGCCGCCCCCGCCAGCTCTCGCGATACCAGGGCGAATCCTTCGAGTACACAGCCTTGTACAGGAGTTGCCACGCCTCGCCCGTCTCAGGCAAATCGATCCCGTAGCGGGCCTCGGCATAACCAACGAGCCAAGGCGGCACTGCAACTTTTGGCATGCCCGGAGGAAAACTGACCGTGTGGTGTTGCCACATCGCATCGCACATAAGCTCGTACACGACCGGGTTCTGGTCGATGCCCTCAGGAGTCAATCCGTATCCCCTAAGGTTGTTGCCTTGCACTCGCTCTGCCATCGTCGTGGCTTCCGTTTGCCTATCGGCATAGGTCTGCAAGTCGCCCCCAAGCCCCGTGTTCTGTCCGAAGTTGTGCAGGGTGTTATAGATGAAGCCTTTGCGTGCCACCGCCGGCTGAGAGCGCCAGACCTCGAACTGCTCCGCCGCAAGATCCAAAATAACCATCCGGCCGTCCGGCACTCCGCTCAGCAACGCCTCGACCTCCGGCCTCTTCCAATAGTCGCGCTCGTTGTAGAAAAGCCAGCCCTGCATCACCCAGATCGCCTCGGGATCCCCCGCCCGCAGTCCTTCGTAGACCGCTCGCCCAGCGTTTCGCAGATCGGCGAGCTTCGTAGCTTCGGGGAACTGAGGATTCTGTTCATTGAAGGTGTCGCAAAGGTACAGGTGGTCGGTGCCGAACTCCTTTCGGTTCTCCTGCACGAAACGCTTTCCGATCTCGATGAACTTCGGATCGCGCACATCGACGAACCTCGTCGGCTCAAAGCCGGCCCAAGCCGTAGGCGAATCGAGCCGCACGCCCGACACGTACTTGTCGAAATCGACTGGCACGAACCCCGAGAAGCCGGGCACCACCGGTTTCATGCCAAGCGCGCGCTCGCCGTTCAGAATCTTTTTCTGCAGCTCTGCCTGCCCATCGAGCCACGATTGCGGCGTCGGGCCGCCATGACCATTAAGATTGCCCATCCAATGCCAGGGCTGGAAAGCGGGGCCCGAGAAAAACTTGTCGAGCGACGCCTGCGGCACGCCGTAGGATCGGAACACCGTCTGCCAAACCTTGTCCTGTCCGGTCATCGCGAGCGGCATGTTGATGCCGTGCAGGGCCATCCAGTCGATCTCCCGCCGCCACCGCTTCCAATCCCAAAACGCGGTCGTGTAGCCGAACGTGCAGATGTTGTAATAGTGCCGGTAGGTGACCGGGCACCATCCCCAGCGCGGCGCTTGATCGGGGAAGGTCTTGGGCAAGTTGGAGGCGTTGCTTCCTTCCCAGCTCACCATCACATGGCACTTCGATTTCAGATATTCGTAGGCGCCGCGACACACGGCGACGCCGCTCGTGCCCTTAACCGTCACCTTCCCGTTTTTGGCTTCGATCTCGAAGGTGTCGAGGGCGGTGTTGGGCCGGATGAACTGGAGAGTAAAGTCTTTGGCTCGCGCACCGATCGTGCGCTCCAGCACGCCTCGAGCGGCGTCGATTTGCGGGTTAGGGCTGAGAGACAAGGATAGGGCAAGCGCGGCAACGATCACGGCTGCACTCTACTTTACATCTGCATAAATCGATCTTCATGTCGACCCTTCCGGTTCCGTGCGAAGCACGTGTAGCCGCGACAGAGCCACGTCGCACACGCCAGCGTCACATGCAGTGACGGCTACACACCTTCGGCGTGCCTTCCCCGAGCCCTAGGGAAGCTTGCGGCGGAGATCGAGTTCCGCAACCGACGTCCACGGCCCGCCATTCCACTCCGACAGCGCGACGAATCGGAAGAACCGCCCCTCCACCGGCTGCTTGAACGGCAAGGTCGTCCAGATCGACACATTCGGCATCTCCCCCTTCAGCACCGGCTCGCCCCAACTGCCGTTGGTCTTGCTGATGTACAGCTCAAAGCCGCGCACCCTGCCGTTCACGCCGCCATCTTGCCGAGGCAGATGCTTGAAGGCGGTGAAGGTCGCCATCTCGGCCATATCCACGACCAGTTCGTGCGGATGCTTCGGCGCGCCACCAGAGTAGCGGGTGTGCCAATGCGTGTAAGTGTCTCCGTCGATGGCGGCGCTCGCCGGCCCCTCGTCATCCTCCACACTGTCGGCGGACATCAGCTTCCATTTCTGCTTCCTGGCCGCCGGATCCTCAATCGCCTCGGCCACAATCTCCGCCATGATCCGCGCCCCTTCATCGTTCGGATGCAGCTGGTCGGGAAATAACTCCACCTTGCCCGCCAGCGGCGAGTACAGGTCCACGTAGGGCGCGTTGGCCTCGCGAGAAATCTGCTTGAGCAGCGGGATGACCGCCGAGTCGATGATCGGCTGCCTCTTCTCGAAATTGGGCACGGTCAAACACACGAAGACCTTCGGATTGCTGGGCAGCGCCCGGAATGTCCGGATCAAGTCCTTGTACTCGGGCACGAACGAATTTTTCGAGGCAGGCCAGTTCCGCGGGTCGCCGTCGTTGGTCCCGAGGTTGATTACCACGATGTTCGGCGCGAATTGCTTGGCGAGGCGGAGCTCGTCCAATCCCCAATAGGGAAGCCAGCCTTTGCGCGAGAGGGTCGCGGCGCTATGGCCGAAATTGCCCACCTCGTACCGGTCGCCCAGCATTTCTTGAAGCTTCGCCGGGTAGCTCTTGGTCGGCGCATGGGACGTTCCGACGCCGGCGGTGATGCTGTCGCCGATGCAGGCGATGCGGATCGGCGCGGCTTGAAATAGGGCGAAGAGAAGGGTCGGGATCATCGGGCGCTCAACCAACCTTCTGCGTGACTTCGGTGTCCTCTGCAGTTTAAGTAATCCATCATTTGGCAGCCTCCAAGTCCAGCACCAACACCTCGAACGGCTTGAGGTCGACCACTAGAGAATCTCCAACCGGAAAGGTCAAACTCTGCACTTGATCTTTGTAAGGCGACCGTCCCACAAAGGCCTCCGCCGCCTTCGGCGGCAGCTCCAGCACGGAGGCGATGTCAACCGAAAAGGCCTGCGGCTTATCGCTCGGATTCCGCAAAACCAGAATCCCCTTGCGAGCCGACCAGGAAGCCCAGCCATAGACGTCCAGTTTGGAAGGATCGCCGCCGACCCAGTGCGTGTCCCTCAGCACGTCTGCGTTTGCCCGCGACCATTTCGCAGCCTCGGCAAGGTCGTCCCAGTTCTGCTTCGTCAGCAGATCGGGCGTGATGTACATCTCCTGAAGCTGCGTGCCAGTGGCGAAGTAGTCGCGAACTTCGTCGCGGAAATCGTTGCCCGGATCGTCACCGAGATGCTGCGCGTTCTTCGCGTAGATGATGCCGTGCAGCATCAGCGAATTCAGCGGGAAGAGCGGCCCTCGCAGGACGATGCCGTGATACGTGTCGCTATCGCGGTACGTGATCCACTGCTGCCGCCAGGTGCCGAGGCCGGCAAACGAATGATCGGAGCCGCCGCGCCAGATCGAGTCCGCGGTGCGAAGCCAAAACGGCGATGGCCAAGTGCCGGTTGTCAGGTTGATAAACAGCTCCGGCGAGGCCCTGCGCAGATCGCCCACCAGCGCGATCGCCGCGTCGAAGTCGCTGTCGAATTGGCTGCCGGGGGTCGACTTATCCGGCGAGCCGGTCCCGTCCAGCTTGAAGTGGTTGATCCCCTGGCGGGTGACGAAATCCGTCGTCACCTCATGGAAACGCTTGTAGTATTTCGGGCCGCTCAGCGCGTAGCCTTGGCGGTCGACTTCCATGCCGTGCGCTTTGCCATAGGCGAGCCGCGTCTCTCGTGGCTTGCCATATCCGCCCCAGGGAGAGAGCCAGACTCCTGGCCCGGCGCCGAACTTCTTCGCCTCGTCGCGCAGAGGCAAGAACCCGCGCGGGAAGCCTTTGTGGAACTCCCATACCGACTCATAGTTGTCCCACCCGTCGTCGAACAGGAACGAATCCATTTTCACGCCGCGCTTGCGGACGAGCTGCTCGCCGAACTTGTTGATCCGGTCGAGACAATCGGCCTCGTTGTAGGGCGTGAAATAGCCAATGTCGTACCACGAGTTGTAGTGCAGGAACGGCCGATAGGGATGCGCGCGCTCGTTCTCCACATAGGCCAGAAAAGCCCGCCGCATCTGGCCCTTCGGTGCTACCCCGATAACGGCGGAGTAGGTGACCGTCGTGCCTTTGCGTATCGAAAGCTTGCGCTGAATGGCTGAAATCAGCAAACCATTGCTGGAGACACTTAGCGCCATTGGGTGCTCGAGCCCTGCGAAGAAGTCTCGGCTGACCATTGGCGATCCCGGTGTCTTGCCCACGACTTCCGCATTCGGCATTCCTAAAAGACGAACTTCTCGCACGTCGACGTCCGCCTTAATGGCCGTGAGGCTGAGCTCGACTCGCGCATAGGAGCAGCCATCTCGGAGAGCGGCCCGCCAGTTCGCTTTCAGGCCATCCACTGTTTGCATCACCTCAAGGCCAACACCTGGGAGTCTGTCAGCTGCTCGTGCCGACTTTGGATTTGCTGGAAGGGTGATTCGGCGCGCCTTCTTCCATTCCGGGGGCTTCTGAATTTCGTGTTTCGCAAAACCGAGGTCCAGTTGAACGATCGGATTTATCGTCTCGTTAGTCCAGCGATTGGTGAGCCGCAGGCCAGCCGCAGCCGCATCGAGTGACAATACGCGATTGCTAAGGGCAACTCCAGAGCCAATCGTTGCCTTCCCAGGCGCGGACGGAGCCCAGCTAAAGTCGGCGGCGTAGGCAAGTGAACTCATCAGCAGCAGTCCGGCAAAGATGGACCTCATCGTCCAAGGATAGCGTCCATGGCGCGCGAGGTGTTGCCAATGCGCACCATCGGGTGATGTTTGTAGCCGGGAATCATTTCCGCGGTAACCGGCCCGTCATATCCGATCTCCGCCAACGCCGCCATCACCTCCGGCCAGTTCACGTCCCCCTCGAGCAGATCGACGAACCCATCCCCGGAGCCCACGCTGCGACGGAAATCCTTGAAGTGAACCGCCGCGACGCGCGGACCTAGCTGGCGCAGCCACTGCTCCGGGTACCCGTAGGGAAGCACGTTCCCCACATCCACATACGCGCCGATCCAGGGCGAGTCGAACTGGTCGATAAAGCTCGCCATCTCCTGCGGCGAGAGCAGGAATTTGTTCCAGACATTTTCGATCCCAAGCCGTACGCCGTGGTCCGCCGCCAATGGCAGCAAGACGCGGAGTCCCTCCGTGGCATTGCGCCAAACTTCTCCATAGGACATAGCTTGGCGATCGGGGAGAAAGAACACGTCCACCGCGCCGGGGATCACGAGGAGCGTCGTGGCTCCCAGCCAGGACGTGATTCTGATCATCGCCTCCAGATCCTCGCGCGCTCGCTGCCGCTTTGCCGGGTCGGCGTCTCCTAGGGACCGATCCCAATACAGCCCGCTCGCAACCGAGGGCAGCTTCAGCCCCAAGTCTCGCGCCTGCCCAAGAATGCGCTGGCAATCCTCTTCAGTAGACGAGACCGAGAGATCGCCCGCGTCGCCCACGCCAAGCTCAATCGCCTCAAAGCCATGTTCGGAAGCCAAACGCATGGCATCGAACACCCGCAGCGGCCCCTCGAGCCCGCCCGGGAACGACCAGTAGTTGATGGACTTAATCATTTATGGATTGTGGACTGCTGTAATTTGGAATTTTGAGTTTGGAATTTAGAATGCTGACTGTCCATTCCAATTTCCAAATTCCAAAGTCCAAAATTCCAAATTCCCCCTCATCCCTTAATCGCTCCTGCAACCATGGTCTCGTGGATTTGATTTCGGAAGATCCAATAGACGATCAGCACGGGCATCATCACGATCACGAGCCCGGCAAACAGCGCCCCCCAGTCGCTTTGATACAGCTGTGTCATGGTGAGGTTGGCGAGCCCCAGGGGAAGTGTGCGGTTGGCATCGCTGGGGACGAGCACGAGGGCCAGGCCGTACTCGTTCCACAGTCCGATCGCGTTGAAGATGCCGACCACGATCAGACCCGGACGCGCGATCGGGAGCATGATCTTCCAGAACGTGCCAGCATGGCCGCAGCCATCCATCATTGCCGCGTCGGCAAGCTCCTCGGGCAGACTCTGGAAGAAGCCGGTCAGCACAAAGATCGTGAAGGAGAGCGAGTAGGCGACGTACACGAGGGTCAGTCCGGTCTTGGTATCCAGCAGGTGAAGCGAGCGCAGCAGGAAGAAAAGCGGCACGATGACCAGGAAATGCGGAAACATCATGCCCCCGAGGAACGTCGCTTGCAGCGCCTTAACGCCAGGGAAGGCGTACCGAGCGAGCACATAAGCGGCCATCGCCCCGGATGGCAGCAGAATCGCAAGCGTCGCCAAGGTCACCCAAAGGCTGTTGAAAAACGCCGATCCGATACCCGCCTCCGACCATGCGTGGCTGTAGTTAATCCACTGCGGGGAGCCAGGCAGCGACCATGGCGAGGAGACGATCTCAGCCCCCGTCTTCAGGCTGGAAACCAACACCCAGGCGATCGGAAGCAGGATCGCGAGCGCCACTGCCGAGAGGGCAACCCGTGTCATCCGCGCCTCGCCGAAGGATCGCGCCGCAGCACGAACAGCACGCTAAGCGATAGCGCCATCGTGACAAGGAAGCTCGCCACCGCGATGGCGGTCGCGTAGCCGAACTGCGAATTGCGGAAGGCGCTCTCGTAGAGGTAGGTCAGCATCACCTCGGTCGAGCGGTCCGGCCCGCCCTGGGTCATCAGGAAGACGAGGGCGAAGACGTTCATCACGCTGATCACCATATGCACGATGACCACGCGCTTGACCGACCACAGCATCGGCCACGAGACGCGCCAAAAGCGCTTGAGCCCGCTCGCGCCGTCGAGCTCCGCCGCCTCGAAGACCTCGGCCGGCAGAGCGCGCAGGCCCGCCGCGAAGATCATCACGTACAGGCCGAGCACGTACCAAATAAATGCCGCGCCGACGGCGGGGAGCGCGGTGGCCGGCTCGCCGAGCCAGGTATGGATCCACGAGTTTAGTCCCGCGCCGCGCAAACCGCTGGTCAGAAGGCCAAAGCGCGGATTGAAAATGAACATCCACAGGATCGCCACCGCCACCACGGAGATCATCTGCGGCACCAGGATGATTGCCCGCAGCGTAGCGGAGACGCGTCCGGTCCCGCTCACGCCATGGGCGATCGCTACTGAGAGTCCGACGATCAGCACCCCACCGATCAGGAGCAGCGCAAGATTGTGCTCGATTGAGCGCCAGAACACCGAGTCGTGGGAGAGCTTGACGAAGTTGCCCGTGCCCACATAGGTGTGCTTCGTGGAGAGCCCGCTCCATCGATAGGTGGAGAGGTGAAAGGACTGAAGCAGCGGCCAAACCACTAAGGCGGCGTAGATGATCACCGCCGGAGCGAGGAAAGCGCAAATGAACGTGGTTCGAGAGCGCGGATTCATCCTGCGTCATTCTCGCACATGCACGGAAACGCGTCATCCTGAGCACGGACGCAGCCCAGAGGGCGAGTCGAAGGATCACGGATCAAGACGCGGCAACGGAGGTCCTTGGACTGCGAGCACTCGCACCGCTCGCCTCTGCGCTCAGGATGACGAGTTCTGCGTGGGTAACCTGCGCGCCGTACCATGAAGCTTGCGCTATGCCTTTCCATGTGCTTCGTCTGCGGCCTCACCGCGGCTCAACCCTACAAGAACCCACGTCTCGGGGTCGAGATCCGCGTCGAGGATCTCCTCAGGCGCATGACTTTGCAGGAGAAGCTCAACCAGCTGCGCTGCGATTCGCGGCTGTGGGACAAGTACATCGAAACCACGTCCTACGGCGAGACGCTCGACCTCCTGCGTCCCCTCACCAACATTCAAGCCGCTAACCGCTCGAACGAAATCCAGCGCCGAGCGCAAAAATCGCGCCTCGGCATTCCGATCGTCATCCACGACGAGGCGCTGCATGGCCTGATAGCCAACGGCACCACCAGCTTCCCGCAGTCAATTGCGATGGCGGCGACCTGGGATCCGGACATGGTCAGCCGAGTTGCCACCGCCATCGCGGAGGAGGCCCGCGCCCGGGGCGTGCGGCACGTCCTCTCGCCGGTCATCAACGTCATCCGCGATGCCCGCTGGGGACGCGTCGAGGAGACCTACGGCGAGGATCCGCTGCTCAGCTCAAGAATGGGCGTCGCGTTTGTGAAGGCGTTCGAATCGCATGGCGTTGCGACGACTCCGAAGCACTACGTCGACAACTCGGGCGACGGGGGCCGAGACAGCCACTCGATCCAAATCTCCGAGCGCGCGCTGCGCGAGATCTACTTGCCGCCATTCGAAGCGGTAATCAAGGAAGGCGGCGCGAGCACGATCATGTCGTCGTACAACTCCGTAAACGGCCGGGCGGCCTCAGCAAGCTCGTGGCTGCTGACAGACATCCTCCGCAAGGAGTACGGCTTCAAAGGCTGGGTCGCTTCGGACTACGGCGCCGTGGATGGCATTCTCCACGCCCACCGCAACACTGCGAACGAGAAGGAAACCGCCGCGGCGGCGCTGAATGGGGGCATGGAGTCGGAATGGCCGAGCGTGTACATCTGGGGCGCGGGGCTCGAACAGGCGGTGAAAGAGGGCCTGATCACGGCGAAAACGCTGGATGAAGCCGTGCGCCGAGTGCTGCGGATCAAGTTCAAGACCGGCATGTTCGATTCACCCTTCGCCGATCCCGAACACGTTGAGCAGATCGTCCAATCAGCCGACCACCGCGCCGCCGCGCTCGATGCGGCTCGGAAGGCGCTGGCCTTGCTCAAAAACGAGAACAACGCGCTGCCTCTCTCGAAATCTTTGCGCTCCATCGCGCTCATCGGCCCCACCGCCAAAGATTCCATCCCGCTCGGAGGCTACAGCGGCTACAACATCCCGACGGTCTCGGTGCTCGATGGCATCAAGGCGAAGGTTCCTGACGCGCGCGTCGAATGGGCGAAGGGAAGCACCTTCGGCGGCTCAAGCGGAATGCCCGCCATCCAGGCGAGCGGCTACCGCGACCTCCGCGCCGAATACTTCGACAACGTCGACTTGCAAGGTCCGGCCAAATTGGTGAAAAACGGGGGCACGATCGACTTCAATTGGGTGGATGGGCCACCTGATCCCGCGATGCCCGCCGACCATTTCTCAATCCGCTGGACCGGCAAGCTGGTCTCGCCGAAAACCGGCGACTATCGGATCACCGTCACCGCCGACGACGGCAGCCGGCTGTGGATCAACGGCGCAAAGGTCATCGACGACTGGACCGAGCACGCCGCTCGCGCCCAAGAGGCGCGCGTCCACCTCGAAGCTGGCGTAGCCGTTCCCTTCAAACTCGAGTATTTCGAGCAAGGCGGGGAAGCAAGCGTGCAACTCGGATGGGGACTTGCTGATCTACATGACGCCGATATCAAGGATGCCGTCGATCTCGCCAAACGAAGCGACGTCGCGATCATCGTCGCCGGGATCATCGAAGGCGAAGGGCAGGACCGCGCCTTCCTCGACCTCCCCGGCAACCAGGAGGAACTAATCAAGCAAGTCGCCGCGACCGGCAAGCCGGTCGTGGTCGTGCTCATCGCCGGCGCTCCGGTCACGATGCAGCACTGGATCGACCGCGTCCCTGCAATCCTCGACGCGTGGTATCCGGGCCAAGAAGGCGGCACCGCCATCGCGGAAGCGCTCTTCGGCGACGTGAACCCGGGCGGCAAGCTGCCGATGACCTTCCCACTCAGCGTCGGCCAGTGTCCGGTCTTTTACAATCTCGAGCCCTCGGGCCGCGGCTACGACTACGTCGACCTCGCCGGCAAGCCGCAATTCCCATTCGGCTACGGCCTCAGCTACACGACCTTTGCTTACTCAAACCTAAGCATCTCACCGAAATCAGCCGGCAAGGATTATCCGATCACGGTCTCCTTCGACGTGCAGAACACGGGTTCGAGAGCGGGCGACGAGGTTCCCCAGCTCTATCTGCACGACGAGGTCGCCTCCGTTGTGCGCCCGCTTAAAGAACTCGCCGACTTCAAACGCATATCGCTCGCGCCAGGCGAGAAAAAGCGCGTGACGTTCAAGCTCGTCCCGGATCGGATGGCGATTTGGAACGAGAAAATGAAGCGCGTCATCGAGCCAGGATCGTTCGAGGTCATGATCGGCAGCTCCTCCGACGACATCCGGCTGAGAGGTTCGTTCACGGAGCGCTAGCGACGAACTTGTAGGTGCCCGAGCCGACGGCAAAAAGCTGCCCGCCCTTCACACGCTTGCCCTTCACATCCGTCACTACCTTCCCACCGGAACCGACGGGCACGAAGACCTCGGCCGACACGTTTGGTGGCACTTCGACGTCAATCGTCAGCTTGCCCCCCGCGGTCTTCCAACTCGTCACGATCTTCCCGCGAACCGAGTTGTAACTCGTCCGCGCCCAAGTCAAGTTGGGATCGATCGCCGGTGCGATGCGCATCTGGTCGTAGCCGGTGCCCGCGTTTTGAACGCCGCCGATCTGCGTAAAGACCCAGCCCATCACCGCGCCGTAGGCATAGTGGGCGAAAGAGTTCATGCCCGGGTCTTGCATACCCTTGTCCGGCGTCCACCCATCCCAGCGCTCCCAGATGCTCGTCGCGCCGTTGAGAACCTCGAATTTCCAAGAAGGGAAGGTCGTTTGGTGCAGCAGCTTGAACGCCACGTCGTTGCGCCCGATCTTCGTCAGCACATCCATCAGATCGCGCGTCCCAACGAAGCCGGTCGAAAGGTGCCAGCCCCGATTCTCGATATCTTTCACCAGCTTATTCGCCGTCTTCTTTGCAAGGGGCTCGTCGAGCAGATCGAACGCCAGCGCGAGCACATACGCACACTGCGTGTCGCCTTTGACTGATCCATCTTGCGAGACATAGGCCTTGTTGAACGCCGCCTTCACCCGCTGGGCGAGATCGCCATACTTCTTGGCGTCGTCCTTGTTCCCCAGCGCTGTCGCCGCCTGCGCAACGATCCGTGCGCTGCCCGCGAAATAGGCCTCATAGATCACCTCGTTCGGTGTCTCCGCGTTGATATTGAGCCAGTCGCCGAAGCAGTGGAATTGGTCGGGCGGGAGCAGGCTGGGCTTGCTGCGCTTGCGGCAGAAGTCCACGAACCGCTTCATGTTCGGAAAGTGCTCGGCAAGCTCGCGCTTGTCGCCATACACCTTGTAGATCGTCCACGGGCAAATCACTCCGGCGTCCGCCCATGCGGGCCCGCCGTCGCCGCCGGCAACCTTGAGAGGCGCGACCATCGGAAACTGTCCATCCGCCCGCTGCGAATCGTCCAGCGCGACCAGCCATTTGCGGAAGAACGCCTCGCAGTCCGAATAGAGCGTCGCCGTGTGGATGTAGGCCTGCGCATCGCCCGTCCAGCCCAGCCGCTCGTCGCGTTGCGGACAGTCGGTGGGAATATCGATGAAGTTCATCTTCTGTGTCCACCAGGCGTTACTCGCGACCTTGTTCAGCAGTTTGTCGGAGGTCTCAATCGTGCCCGTCTCGGGCGTGGCCGAGCTGATCGCCACCGCTTCGACTTCCGGGGCGCTCGTCACGCCGGATACTTCCGTGTATTGAAAGCCGTGGAAAGTGAATCGTGGCTCCCATTCCTCGGTCCCGCCACCGCGGCAGATGTAATGATCGGTCGCCCTCGCCCCGCGCAAGTTCGTGGTGTAAAGCGTCCCATCCGGGTTGAGCCACTCTCCGAAACGCAGCTTCACCTCCGCGCCCGCTCGCTCGCGCACCTTCAGTCGAGCGAAGCCGGCGAGATTCTGGCCGAAATCAAGCAGATAGACGCCCGGCCGCAGCTCCTTTTCGGATATGGGCTTGAGCCGCTGATACGGTTCTACCGGATCGCTTGGGAAGGACTCCACCTTCGCCTTGACATCCGAAACCGTGTACGGCTTGCTCCAGTGGCTATCGGCAAATCCGGCTTTGTCCCAGCCCTTTTCTTCTTTCCGGGCATCGTAGGTCTCGCCCGCGAGGAAGTCTTGTTCGATCGTGGGGCCGCCGGACGCCTTCCACTTCTCGCTCGTGCCGATAGTCTGCCGCGAGCCGTCGCTGTACTCCAGGGCGATCTGAACCCGCACCCGCGGACGGTCTCCATAATGCCCCCGCCGCCCCCCGAAGCCGATGTGCCCCGAATACCAACCGTCTCCCAGCACCGCGCCTACGCCGTTAGCACCGGGCTTGAGCACCTTCGTGACGTCATACGTTCGGTAGTACACGCGCTTGTCGTAGTCGCTCCAGCCGGGCGTGAAGAGATCGTCGGCAACTCGTTTGCCGTTGACATGCAGATCGACCAGCCCAAGCGCGGTGACATAAGCGGTCGCCCGTTTGAGCTTCTTCGAGACATCTAATTCAGTGCGGTAGTAGGTCGCCCCGCGCAGGATCAGAGCGCCGAGCCGCCCCCACGGCTCGATGCCGAACTCGCCAACCACACGAGCACTCGCTCCGTCGGCTTCTTTCCAGGACGCGTCCGTGACCACCGTCTGCTCCACCCCACCCTTCGAGCGAATCACGAGCTTGGCGATCAGACCGGCGAAGCCCTTAGCCGAATTCGTCGCCTCGATGAGAAGCTCGTTATCGCCCGGCTTCACCAAACCCGTCAGGTCTACTTTCACGGGCCGCCGCCAGGCATCCGTTTCGCCGTCGCTCTTCGCCGCGTCCCCGCCATTCACTGACAACGTGAACTGGTCGTCGGCGGTGACATACATAACCGCGCTCTCCACATCATTCGGAACAGCAACCGTCCGCACAAACGTGTGGACGCCCGGAGGCACATCGGTTACTGGATCAGCCGCCGACCAAATCCACGAAGCGCCAGAGAACTGCTGGCCCTCTTCGGTCATGCGATCAGGCGCGTCCAGCGCGATCCACTTCGCCTTCCAGTCGGTTGGCTTCAGCAGGCCCATTGAAAACTTCGCCGCAGGACTCCAACCGCTAGGGTTACCGTCCTGGTCCCACGCCTGCACCTTCCACCAGCAGTTGAGCCCCGAAGTCAGCGGCTTCCCGCCATAGGCGACACCGTACGTGTCAGAAGAATCGACCCGCCCCGAATCCCAAAGGTCCGCCTTGCCGGGCGTCAGACGCCGAGGATCGCGCGCCACAAGAATTCGATAAGCCGTCTGCTTAAGATTGCGAAGGCCCGAGGAGCTGGGCATCAATTTCCAGCTGAATCCCGGTTGCAAGCGGTCGATCCCCAGCGGATCGGTAAGGCTCTCGCAGCGAGGCTCGGTAGGGACCAGTTGTCCGGCGGAGAGGGCGACGGTCATGGCAAGCGAAAGCACGTCGGCATTTTACGTTGACAGCGCGAAACATTCATCGAGGCGGCTCTACAATGGTCTGAATGAGCGAATCGCCACCTCTCTTGCGAGCCACCGGACTCCGCATGGCGTTCGACGGTACTGAGACGCTCAAGGGTGTCGACTTCGATCTCTGGCCGGGCGAAGTGCATGGCCTGATTGGGGAGAACGGGGCGGGCAAATCGACGCTAGCCAAGATCGCCGCCGGCGTCTACCGACCACTTGCCGGCACGATCGAGCGCGATGGCCGCATGGTTGAAATCGCGGGACCGGCCCGTGCCAATGCGCTCGGCATTGCCCTGATCCATCAGGAGCCGCAGATGTTTCCGGACCTGACGGTTACGGAAAACGTGTTCATTGGCCACCATCCGCGTCGTGCTCTCGGCTCAATTGATTGGAAATCTGCCCATCACAAAGCTTCCGAAATCCTTGAAGGATTGGGCGCGAAGCTCAATGTGCGGAGCCGGTTTGGATCGCTCTCGGTAGCGGACCAGCAGATGGTCGAGCTTGCAGTCGCCCTGTCGAACAACGCCAAGGTGCTCCTGCTCGACGAGACGACGGCCTCGCTCACGCCCAAAGAAACGGAGAGCCTGTTCAAGATTGTGCGCGGATTGCGGGACCAAGGCTGCGCCATCGCGTTCGTGAGCCACCGGCTCGACGAGGTGTTCTCAATCTGCGACCGAATCACGGTTTTGCGAGACGGAAGCAAAGTAGGCGAGCGCAAGCCGAGCGACACGAGCGTGCAGGAGATCATCAGCTTGATGGTCGGGCGCGAACTTGCAAGCTCGCCCCTCGCATCGCTGATCACTCCAAGCGCGAACCCGATTCTCGAGTTGCGCGGTCTATCCCTTGCCGGACGCTTTCGCGACGTGAGCCTTCAACTGCGCGCGGGCGAGATTGTCGCGATGGCCGGTCTGGTCGGCGCAGGCCGCACGGATGTCGCTCGCACGATTTTCGGCATCGACGCGGCTTCGGGCGGCGCGATCCACCTTGATGGCAAACCCGTTCGCATCCGAAGTCCACGCCATGCCACGACCCTTGGCATCGCCTTGGTTCCCGAGGATCGGCAGCATCACGGCCTGCTCATGCCGCTGTCCGTACAATCAAACGCCACATTGGCCGCGCTAAAACGAATTTCCCCCTTCTGGTTGCGCCGGAATTCCGAACGCGCCAGGACTGACGAGTACGTGGCCTCGCTTGGTATCAGGCTGCGCGCCACTTCGCAGGCCGTCAAGGAGCTATCCGGCGGCAATCAGCAGAAGGTCGTTTTGGCCAAGTGGCTGCTTACCCAGCCGAAGGTGCTCATTCTCGACGAGCCGACGCGCGGCGTTGACGTCGGCGCGAAGGCAGAGGTCCACCGTCTGATGCGCGAACTCGCCGCTCAGGGCATGGCGATCCTGATGATCTCCTCCGACCTGCCGGAGGTGCTCGCCATGGGAAACCGCATCCTCGTCATGCGGGAGGGGCGGCTGGTGGCGGAGTTCGGGCCAGGCGAGGCAGACTCGGAGCGCGTCATGCTCGCGGCGACGGGACAAGAGGCGCATGCGGTCTAACCTGCTCCGCCCGGAAGTTCGCACACTCGCGCTGCTTGTGCTGGTGTTTGCCTTCGCAGCGCTGCGGGAGCCGAGGATGCTTCAGGCTTCGAGCCTAAACAGCATCCTGTTGTGGATTCCCTTGCTCGGAGTGATCGCGGTCGGACAGATGATGGTCATCGCCACCCGCGGCATCGACGTATCCGTCGGCTCCACGCTGGGCCTCAGCGCGATGATTGTCGGCATGCAGTTCCGCGTGCATCCAGAGATGAACGTCTTTCTTGGGGCGTTCCTCGGCCTAGCGATCGGGGCCGGCCTGGGTGCGGTCAACGGCGGGCTCATCGCCTATGGCAAGCTCCCGCCGATTATCGCCACCCTCGGCACGCTGAGTGCCTATCGCGGTTTGGTTTTCATCGTCAGCCACGGGGAACAGGTCGATTCGAATTACATCCCTGCCGCGCTCACCGCGTGGTCCCAGGATGGACCTCTGAAGATCGGCGACGTGACGTTCCCTTGGCTGATCCTCCTGGCCGCCATCGTCGGCATCGCGGGCCATGTGTTTCTCACCTACCGATCCCTGGGCCGAAATGTCTTCGCCGTCGGCAGCAATCCGGAAGCCGCCCACCTGCGCGGGCTCCCGGTGCGCAAAACGCTGTTCCTGGTCTACACGATATGTGGCGCGTTGGCGGGCCTCGCCGGCGTGATGTATGCGTCGCGATTCGGCTTCGTCAATCCCGCGACCTGCGGGCAGGGAATGGAGCTAACGGTGATCGCCGCGGTTGTTATCGGCGGAACCAAGGTCAGCGGGGGCAGCGGAACGATCGCCGGAGTGCTGCTCGGCTGCCTGTTGCTCGGCACGATCAGCGTGGCGCTGGCGGTGCTAGGCATCGAGGCCAATTGGCAACTGTTGGTTTACGGCAGTGTGATCCTCATCGCCCTGCTTCTCGAAGCGGGGGCTCGGCGCGCTTTCGGCGAGGCGGCGGCATGAGGAAGCTGTTCGCTCGGCCCGAGTCGCTGCCGCTGCTCCTTATCGGCATCGCCTTCGCGGCAGGAGCGTTGGAATCCCACTTTTTCCTTGATCCGGTGTACCTGCTTGACTCGACCTCGCTCTACATGGAGGGCAGCCTCCTCGCGTTGGGCATGACATTCGTGATCGTCAGCGGCAACATCGATCTCTCCGTGGCCTCTCAGCTTGCGCTGGTTGCCTGTTCCGTCGCGAAGATGATCCAGGCCGGGATGCCGGTGCCGGCCGCAGCTTTGTTGGGCATTATGCTGGGCGCGGCGCTTGGGGCCATCAACGGATTGTTGGTCG
>JBBREM010000005.1:0-45105 GCA_038202925.1 Fimbriimonadales bacterium
TCTCGGATATGTCGATCTTGTCGACATGAAGGCTTACACGTATGACAAGGACGACGACAAGGGCAAGACCTTCACTCAGGGTGAGATTCCGGCCCATCTCGTCGACCTAGCGGCAGAATATCGCGAGAAGATGATCGAGTCGATCTCCGACTTCGACGACTCCATCATGGAGCGATTCCTCGAAGGCGGCGAGATTGCCGACCAGGAAATCAAGGATGCCCTGCGCAAGGGAACGCTCGCGAACAAGATTGTGCCGATCCTCAGCGGCTCGTCCTTTAAGAATAAGGGCGTGCAGGCGATGATCGATGCGGTTGTCGAATATCTGCCTTCGCCGCTCGATGTTGGTTCGGTGAAGGGCGTTGACCCCGACTCCGAGAAAGAAGTGGAGCGCAAGCCGGACGACAAAGAGCCGTTCAGCGCGCTCGCGTTCAAGATCATGTCCGACAAGTACGTCGGGCGGTTGACCTATCTGCGCGTCTACTCGGGCATGCTCAAAAAGGGCTCCCAGGTTGCGGTGACCTACCGCGATCCGCAGACCAACGACTTCCGCACGCGCACGGAGCGCATCGGGCGCATCCTTGAGATGCACGCGAACAGCCGGAACGACATCGACGAGGTGTTTGCCGGCGATATCGTGGGCGTTATCGGCCTTGGCGATGTGAATACCGGGCACACCGTCTCGGATCCGCACCATCTTGTCGCGCTCGAAGCGATCAAGTTCCCCGAGCCGGTTATCCAGATCGCCATCGAGCCTAAGTCGAAGGCGGACCAGGAAAAGCTGGGCTCCTCGCTGCAGCGCCTCGCTCAGGAGGATCCCACGTTCCGTGTGTATACGGACGCCGAGTCGGGCCAGACGATTATCTCGGGCATGGGCGAGCTTCACCTCGAAATCATCGTGGACCGATTAAACCGCGAATTCGGCGTGCAGGCGAACCAGGGCAAGCCTCAGGTTGCGTACCGTGAGACGGTGCGCACCCAGGCCAAGGGCGAGGGCCGATTCATCCGTCAGACGGGTGGCTCGGGCCAGTACGGCCATTGCTGGATCAGCATGGAGCCGGCGGCATCGGGCACGGGATTCGTCTTTGAGAACAAGGTCGTCGGCGGTTCGATCCCGAAGGAGTACATCCCGGCGATCGAAAAGGGCATTCGTGAGGCGCTCGCTACCGGCGTGCTTGCCGGCTATCCGGTGGTGGACATCAAGGTTCAGCTTCTGGAAGGCAGCTACCACGAGGTCGACTCGAACGAAAACGCCTTTAAGCAGGCCGGCATTCTCGCCTTCAAGGAAGCGATGAAGAAGGCCAATCCGGTGATCAAGGAGCCGATCATGCACGTGGAGGTTACGACTCCCGAGCAGAACGTCGGCGACGTGGTGGGCGACATCAACAGCCGTCGCGGCCGGATGGAGGGCATGGAGCCTTCGATCGGCGGGACGACGATCGTGAACGCGCACGTGCCGCTCTCGGAGATGTTCGGCTACGTTACGACGCTGCGGTCGCTGACCCAAGGCCGAGCCCAGCCGAACGTGACGCCGTCGCACTACGAAGAAGTGCCGAACAACATCGCGACGGAGATCGTGGCGAAGGCTCAGGGCGGCCGGTAAGCGGCCCGAGTAGGGCAGCCCGCCTTCGAGATGCCCCTTTTAGAGCATCCAAGATTCGGTCAAGCTGGTTGCTTGGCCGCCATTTTTTTAGGTTTTCTGGATATGGATTGCCGTTATCTCATCATTGTGTGTTACAGTGGATGTCGTGGCATATGACGAAGGGTTGGGGGTACAAAATCTTGGCGTTCACTGCCTTCGTGTAGGTAGCATCATTTGGGCCGTAATGTCCGGCGTGGGGTGTCGCCAGGCGGATGTTACGTGGTTGGATATCCAGGGCACGACCAGCCGCCCCGTAGCATTCCCTAAGATTGATGATGAGAATAGGCCCGTCGCAGCCAAGTCAATACACTACTTCGTGGTATGTCCGTCCTGCACATCATGTACCTTGCGCTGCCTCCCAAAAAACTGGTTCAGTATGAGCCAGGGCCGCGCAGATGCGCTGGTCTTTTTCTCAGGCAGGAACGAGACGAGAGAGAAGTTCAAAGAACTTCGAGAGTGGACCAAGCCGGTTTTTTACGTCGATCGTAAGAGCACAATTCCGGGAGAGCTAGAAGGGTGGGCACCGGGTTGGGTTCGCGTGGACGACAGCGGGAAGGTCTTAAGTCATGGCTCGCTCTAATCAACGAGGATTCACGCTGATTGAAATCCTGACCGTTGTGGGCATCGTTGCCGTGTTAAGCGCGCTTGGATTTGCGCTAATAGAGCCCTCGAAACGGTCCGGGAAGATCGTTGTCACACTTGGCCGGCTCCACCAGTGCCAGCTAGCAGTTGCCCTCTACACCGCGGATACGGGGGTCGAGGGCCTGCCCGACCTGATGGACTTCGTGAACGGGACGACTCATGGTAAGACGTTTTACGGTGTTGGTGAGGAAATGACCACCAGCGCATGCGGCCTGCACCCGGAATCTAGCGGTCCACACTTCACTATTTTTTTGGATAGCTCCGAACCCGCGGGTAACGGGCGGATAGCCGGTGAATCCGGCACCAAATCGCCGGTGCTCTTCGCAGATGAGAACTGCAATGAGCCTGACGTTCATATCCGATCGGACTACGTGACCAAGCTGGGGCTTGGCGTTCTCTTCGATGGTTCACTGCTGCGCCGACGACACCAAGGGTCTGTTGGCTCGCGGCGCTTTTGGGAGGATTCACCATGAAAAAAGCAAAAATAGCTCTCATCCTTATGTTGTCGTGCATTACCGTGCTGGCACAGCCTTGGACGTTCCTTCAAACGTGCATCGCATGCACTGCAACCGCGAACTGCACCGGGGGGTGCAGTGCCCGATATGGCAGTTGGTCGTTCTGCGGCTCTGAAGACTATGTGGAAGGCTGCCGCCACACAACCAAGCGAGTGAAAGTTTGTGTGAGTTGTGAGCCCGAAGACCCCGATGTCTTGGCTAAAGAATTCCATGACGATTGGATGTTGGCGTTCGTATGCATAGCAGATAGTGATTGCTATTAAGCGTTATTACAAAGTAATAGCCGGCAGCGGGTTAGCCGTTGCTGTAGCGGTTGCCTTTATATTGCTAAAGAGCCCCCAGAGCGCCGAAGATGTCGCGGCAAAGTACCGCGATTGCTTCCTTGCTGGCGATGGAGACTGCATAGCGTCGCTTACTTCATCCGAAGAACTTGCAACCACAGGGATGAGTGCTGAGGATATAGGGCTCTTTCTGAGAGAATGGGTGCGACCGAGGTATGGGCAATCCGTGGACAAAGCTTCATTCGACGTATTTGGCAACGGAAAGAGCGGATTCCAGATTTTCACGTGGCAAGTCATGTCGAGCAGTGGACGAAAGCCCCTGGCAGTAGCTGTAGCGCAAACCGACGATGGACTTCGCGTCGTTAATGGCCTTGCCGCGGTCGTAATTTCCGAGATGTCTCGAACGCCTGACAACAGACCGGCGGGTGGCTTAGCCAAGTTGCAGAATTGGGCCAAAAATGCTCGAAGCCTAGCTCCGGAATTATCTCGCTATCACTTCCAGCGCATTCGACCAACACCTGATATGGAGCCTATGACACTAGAGGAGTTCGCGCGTTGGTGTGAGGGCCGATTCGCTCGAGCGCAGGCGGCGACGCCGCGTTCCTAAGCCGGATCATGCTCAAGGCTTGCCACAAGTGCAATTCCCAAGATGCGAACAGGGCCTGCCCTCTCGCGATGGACCGGCGCATCGTATCGGGGGGATAAGTGGCGGCCCATCCTAGTCGGGTATATATGTGGCGATACGTTTCGCGACCGCTATTCGCTCCGCAAGTCGCCTCCATGGCCCTTCCGTTTCGAGTCCGCGCAATCCGTTCCGTTTCAAAACGCGGGCTTGCCCGCAATTGGAGGCCAAATGGCAACAAAAACACTGTACGTCGGCAACCTGTCGTATTCCACAACCGAGACTGATCTCCAGGAATTCTTCGCTGCCTACAATTCATCCAACGCCCGCATCATCGAGGGCCGGGGCTTCGGCTTCGTTGACATCGATGCGGACCAACTCGAAGCGGCAGTCGCCGACAAGAACCAGCAGGAGTTCGCCGGGCGACGCCTGACCGTTAACGAAGCTCAGCCGAAGGGCACGGGCGGCGGCGGAGGCGGCGGAGGCGGCGGTGGCCGCTCCGGTGGTTATGGCGGCGGCGGCGGTGGTGGTGGCGGCTACGGCGGTGGTGGCGGCGGCGGCCGATCGGGCGGCGGTGGCCGTTCTGGCGGTGGCGGCCGCTGGTAAGCGACTCACCTCGATAATCTCAGAGCCCTTAGCATTTCGCTAGGGGCTCTTTCTTTGCCCGTACAATGGAACTGGTGGCACTGCCGAAGCCCATTTCGCTGGATAGAATGGTGCGAGCCGTGGAAAAGGTTCGCGAACGATTGCTGCGTATGGCCAGGGCCTTGGACGCGGCGGATATCCCTTACGCTGTAGCCGGCGGCAACGCGGTGGCGGCGTGGGTTTCTACGGTTGATGAGGCCGCGGTTCGGAACACTCGCGACGTCGATGTTCTCGTGCGGCGCACCGATCTATCCGCCATTAAGGCAGCTCTTGAGGCTGAAGGCTTCACGTATCGGCATGTCGCGGGGATGGACGTCTTTCTGGACACGCCCGAGGCATCGGCGCGAGACGCCGTTCACCTCGTCTTTGCGGGTGAGATGGTTCGCGATCACGAGCCGGCGGCAAACCCAGACGTGAATTCATCTAGCAGGGCCGACTTGTTTCAGGTGCTTTCGCTTGAAGCTCTGGTTCAGATCAAGCTGACCGCGTTTCGTGACAAAGACAGAACCCACCTGCGGGACATGCTCGAGGTGGGTTTGATCGACGAATCGTGGTTAGATCGCCTCCAACCTGAGTTGGCGAGGCGGCTGCAATCATTGATTGACGACCCCAGTGGCTAGCCCCATTGCATCTAACGCACCCTCGCCGGTAAAATATCGGCTTGTCACTATCTCCCCGTAAACTCGGGTGGCGAGAGCGTGAGACTTAAAGGACACCCAGCACACCCATGGCAAGAGCTAAATTTGAGAGAAAGAAGCCGCACGTCAACGTCGGCACCATTGGCCACGTCGACCACGGCAAGACATCGCTGACCGCCGCCATCACCGGCGTTCTCGCCCAAAAGGGTTTATCGAAGAAGGTTTCTTATGCGGAAATCGACTCGGCCCCGGAAGAGAAGGCGCGCGGCATTACGATTAACATTTCGCACCAGGAGTACGAGACCGCTGAACGGCACTACGCGCACGTCGACTGCCCTGGCCACGCCGACTTTATCAAGAACATGATTACCGGCGCCGCCCAGATGGACGGCGCGATCCTCGTCGTGGCCGCCAATGACGGCCCGATGGCGCAGACCCGGGAGCACATTCTGCTCGCCCGCCAGGTCGGCGTGCCCCACATCGTGGTGTTCATGAACAAGATCGACCTCGTCGACGACCCCGAGCTTCTGGAGCTGGTCGAGATGGAGATCCGCGAGCTGCTAAGCAAGTACGGCTTCCCCGGCGACGACACCCCGATCATTCAGGGTTCGGCGGTGAAGGTCATGGAGCAGCTCGAAAAGGGCACCGTGGACTTCGACGACCCCTACGTTAAGGCCATTACGGACTTGATGGATGCGGTGGACAGCTTTATCCCGACGCCAACGCGCGATAAGGATAAGCCGTTCCTGATGGCTGTGGAAGACGTCTTCACGATTACCGGACGCGGCACCGTCGCAACCGGACGTGTCGAGCGTGGACAGCTCAAGTCGATGGAAGAGGTCGAGATCGTCGGTCTTTCCGAGGCTCCTCGCAAGACGGTCTGCACCGGCGTCGAAATGTTCCGCAAGACGCTTGACTACTGCGAGGCGGGCGACAACGTCGGCCTTCTGCTTCGCGGCGTGGACCGAACGTCCATCGAGCGCGGCATGGTCTGCTGCAAACCCGGTTCGATCAAGCCTCACCGCAAGTTCCGCGCGGAAGTCTACGTTCTGTCGAAGGAAGAGGGCGGCCGGCACACGCCGTTCGTTACGGGCTATCGCCCGCAGTTCTTCTTCCGAACGACCGACGTGACCGGTACGCTGAACCTTCCGACGGGCGTCGAAATGGTCATGCCCGGCGACAATATCACGATGGACATCGAGCTCATCGAGGGTAAGCCGGTTGCCATGGAGCAGGGTTCCAAGTTCGCCATCCGAGAAGGTGGCCGAACGGTCGGCGCAGGCACCATCACCGAGATTCTCGCTGACTAACATCGAGGCTTGCGGTTTCGAAAGGCCCGATCTCTTCAGAGATCGGGCCTTCTTACGTGCGAAGCAGCGTGCCGCTGCAGCTACACGCCTTCGGCGTAGCTTGCTGCGTTTCGAACTGCCCAGCCAAGTTCATTAATTACTCCTCTCTAGAGAGGGGAGAGGAGGAGGAATTAATTTCTGGATATGGGGCTTCGTTCCTCCCCTCATCTATGTGCATGGGTTGGGATGCGGGAGATACTTGTCGTCCTGGAACTGAGCTTGCGAAGTGGAAGGATCTGGCTGGAGTTGGCGTCGATCTTGCGGGCAAGTGGCTCCATGGGCAGATCCTTTCAGTTCTCTCGTTCCTCGATCACTTCCAGGATGACAGCTACAACCGCTTAGCAAACGCCGGCTAAAGACCGGCGGCTACGCTGGCTCGTTGGGATGCGCGAATCGTTGTCATCCTGGGACTGCGCGATGTACGAGCCATAGTGGATTGATCTGACACTGGAGCCGCTCGCTTGTTGGCAGCGAAACGGTACAAGTAGATCCTTTCAGTTTGCTTCGCTGCACTTCCAGGATGACAAATCGCCCCCTAGCAAACGCTGGCCCAGCTTAGTATTACCGCTTAGAATTGCCGAGCCGGGGCGACTACCTTGTCGGTTACCGCGCTCTCTCGTGCGGCGAGAGCGATGCTTAGCGCCATGAGGCCGTCGTGGCCGGTGACGGGCGGCAGGGTGCCGCTCTTCACTGCGTTCAGAAACCCGCTCAGCTCGAGAAAGTACGGGTCGTCGACCGGCAGCAGCGGCGCTTCATTCATCGATTTGCCTCCGGCGTGGGTGCGCACGGTGGCGGTGTTGCGGCTGTCGAACTGGATCAAGCCCTCCGAGCCAGCAATTTCGTAGGTTACGCGAAAGCCGCTGGGGTCCATCCAGGTGGATTCGACGTGGCCGATTGCGCCGGAGTCGAAGGTGAGAGTCGTCAGCGCATACTCCGGCCCCTGCTGCGTCTTGGCGGCGGTGGAGCGGCTGTACAGGTGCTTCACCTCGCCCAGCGTCCAGCGCAGCCAATCAAAGTCGTGGATGGCCAGATCGACGAGCACGCCGCCTGAGCGCTTGTGGTCCATGAACCAGCCGCCCGAGCCACTCGGCGCAAGGCCGCCTCTGCGCATGCGAGCAGCCGCGGGCTTGCCTACCGCGCCTTCGCGCACCAGCTTGTTGCCGGCAGAGAAATCGGCGAAGAAGCGCACGACTTGGCCGGGCATGAAGGGCACCTTGGCATCGTCAGCCGCCTTCACCATCTTCGCGCCGTCTTCGATCGTGCCCGCGATCGGCTTCTCCATAAACACCGCCTTTCCGGCGGCGATCGCCTTCAGCGCCGCATCGAGGTGCAGATCGGTGGGCAAGCAGATGTCGATCACGTCGCATCGCTTCAGCAGGTCGTCATAGGAGTCGACCGACTCGCCTTGCCATCGCTCGATAAAGGTCTTCGAGCGTTCCTCATCGAGATCGGTGAAGAAGAGTTCCACGTGCGGCATCTTGCGGTATTGCCGCGCGTGCACATTGCCCATGCCGCCCACGCCGAGGATGCCGACTCTCATTGCGGGCTAGTTTACATTGCGGTGGCGGGGCGAAGCTCCCACCCCCAACCCCCTCCCTCAGTTTCCGGCCAAACGCCGAGCAGCCATGGGCGGATTGCCGGGAAACCGAGGGATGGGGCTATCCTCGGGCATGGAAATCCTTCTCGCCCTGCTCATCGGCCTCTTCAGCGGAGTTAGCGGAGGCCTGTTCGGCATCGGCGGCGGGATTATCATCGTGCCCGCTTGCGTGTTCATCCTCCACATGGGGCAGAAGCAGGCGCAGGGGACCTCGCTGATGGCGCTGTTGCTGCCGGTCGGGGTGCTGGCGGCTTGGAACTACTGGCGGCAGGGGCAGATGTCGGTGTCTACCGGCTTGTGGATCGGGCTAGGCTTCCTCGCCGGAGCCCTCGGCGGATCGCAGATCGCGCTGTCGATCGACGAAGTGCTGCTGCGTCGCATCTTCGCGGGATTTCTTGTCGTGGTTGCCGGCTGGCTTTTCTTCAAGCCCGGCTAGAAAGTCAAAAACACCAGTTGACAAACTAGACAGATGTCTACTAGTGTGTGATGACAATGAAAACGGCAAACGAACGCACCGGCCTTCTGAGGCAAGCGGCGGAGCTCGGGCCGGGATATCTCGGGAAGCGGCGCGAATCGTCGTTCACGGAGCGCGAAGCCCTGGCACAGGGGTTGGGGGAGGAATCACCGCCCTACCTGCTCAGCGGCAGCGCCTGGATCGAGCGCCGAGCCAAGCTCTTTGAAGCCGGCGAATATCCCGACAAGGGAGTGACTGTCACGCCCGAGCACCTCACGCAGCTCGCCACCAGCTTTGATCTTCCGGTACCTGTGCTGATCGAGCATTCCGACTCGCCACTGGAGCTTGGCTACCTTACGGCCGTCGAACACGCTGGCAATGACCTGTTCGGCACACTGGCCTTGACCACGGAGGCCAACGCCCTCGTCGAGCGCTCCGGAGCTCGCTCCCTGTCTTTGGGTCTGGCTCCTGATTTGACCGAGATTCGGGAGGTCAGCCTCGTGCGAAACCCCCGGGTCGCGTCGGCTCAGCTTTACACGGCGGAGCTGGTCTTCGAGGCGGAGCTGGATGGCGAAGCTCCCACCCCCAACCCCCTCCCTCAGTTTCCGGACGAGCAAGACAGCGAATTCAAAGCCGGGGCCGAGAAACCGAGGGATGGGGCTAACGAGTGGCAGCGCAAGTTTCACGACCTGCAGCGCCAGCGACAGGAGGAGGACGCCGACCGCAGGGTCGCCGCCTTCGTCGCCGAAGGCAGGTTGACTCCGGCCCAGGTGCCTTTCGCCCGCGCCTTGCTGGTCAGCGAGGACACCATCGAATTCGACGGCGAAAAGCAGCCGCTGGCGCACTTGCTCGTCTCGATGATTCAGCGCCAGCCGCCACATCAGATGTTCGGCGAGCGCACCCCCGCGCCGTCGGTCGACTACTCGTCGCACCTGATGATGCCGGAGGAGGTGGAGTTTTACAACCGCCACTTCCCAGGTGTCAGCCTCGACGAGATCGCCAAGAAGCGATCCTAGGCAGTAGCCGCCGGCCAAAGACCGGCGGCTACGCATCCGGGCAAGGCACGCCTTGCCCCTACGAACAACATGGCAGCATTAACACAAGCATTCGAAACCTATGAAAAGCCCGGTCTCGTGGTGAGCTACAAGCTCTCCGCCGCGAAGATCTACAAGGGCGCAATGGTCGGAGTCAACAGCTCCGGCTACCTCGCCAAAATGGACCACGGCACCGCGAGTCTAAAGTTCGTCGGTGTCGCCAACGAAACCGTCGACAACAGCGCCGGCGCGGCGGGCGATAAGTCGCTCAACGTCACCAAGAGCGGCTCCTTCACCCTGAAGGCCGTCTCCGGCTACACCCCCGCCATCGGCGATCTCGGCAAGGAGGTCTACGCGAACTCCGACTGGGAGGTCCAGATCTCGACCACCGGCCTTACCACGCAATACAAGATCGGCACGATCGTTGCGATCGAAAACACCTCAACCGGTGCCGCCGGCGTCCGCGCGCGCATCGACAACTACAGCCTCTGAAGAGACAAAAGGGGAAAGAGACAAGAGACCACCGTGATAGCGGTCTCCGGTCGTTCTTCTCTTGTCTTTCCGCTCCCACAAATAAAAGACAAAAGGGAAAAAGACGAGAGACCACGTGATAGGGTCCCTTGTCTCTTCTCTTTCGTCTTCCGCTCCAAAACATCCACGGAGGATTACTAAAAATGGCTCTAACCAAGAGCGACATTCCCGATCTCTTGCTCCCCGGCCTGAAGGCCGAATTCGCGATGGCCTACAAGAGCGAGCTGGACTCCAGCATCGCCGAGAAGGTCGCGACCGTGATCAACACCACGCTTCCCGCGCAGAAGTACGCTTGGCTCGGCACCGTCCCGCCGATGCGCGAGTTCCTCGACGAGCGACGGCCGAGCGGCATGACGCCGTATTCGCAGACCATCGAGGACAAGGTGTTCGAGTCGACCATCGCGGTCGATCGCAAGGCCATCGAGGACGATCAGCTCGAACTCATCCGCCTGCGCATCCGCGACATGGCGGCGCGGGTCAACGCGCATCGCCAGCAGATCGTCATCGAGTCGCTGTCCAGCGGCTTCGCGAGCAGCGGCTACGACGGCGTGAGCTTCTTCAACACGGCTCACCCGGTTCAGGCCAGCTCGGCTTACTCGAACAAGGGCACCACAGCTCTCGCCGCCGGCAGCATCGCCACGGCGATCTCGCAGATGATGCTCGTGCCGGACGATCAGGGCACGCCGCTCGGCATCGTTCCGGATACCATCGTCGTCGGCCCGAGCCTGCAATGGACGGCCATCGAGCTGGTCGAGAGTCCGGTCGTCGTTTACAAGGCGAACGGCAATGACAGCGTCAGTTCGACGCCCTACAAGAATGCCTTCCAAGGCAAGCTGCGGGTGATCGTTTCGCCGTTCTTAAATGGCGCGTCGGCCAACAACTGGTTCCTGCTGGATACCAGCCGGCCGATCAAGGGCGTCATCCTGCAGCAGCGCAGCGACGTGCCGGTGGAGTTCAGCGCGCTGGACAACTCGACGGCGAGCGAAGGCGCGTTCATGCGCGACCGCTTTTACTACGGCGTGCGGGCTCGTTACAACGTGGGCTACGGCCTGTGGCAAGCCGCCTACGGAGCGCAAGTATGACGGGCGTGGAGTTTGCTTCTATCGCGGCTCTGCTCGGACTCGGCGGTGCGGTTGGCGCGGCGGCGGCGGTGGTCGCCGCGGGCGCTCAGATCGGGCAAGACTTCTTTGATCTTCGGGCGGCCTATAAGACCTATAAGTCATATAAGACCACTCAAACCGAGGCTGCCTTGGACTCCGCCTTCGACGAGCTGGAAGCCCAGCTCACCCGCTTCGGCAGCGCCTACGAGCGGCTCAAGCGGGCGCTCACCAGGCGCAAATGAGCCCCGAGGTCGTGGGCCTCATCGGCTCCTTCCTCGCCTCCGCCTTCGCGCTCGTGCGCTACGCGATGACACAGAACCGGTCGATGCTCGACCGGTTCGTCGTCTTTCTCGAAGGCGCGCTTCAGCGGCAGGAGCAGGTCAACGGCCGCTTCCAACACGCCCTCGAGGCGCTCGGCGAGAACGTGCGCGAGAACTCCGCGCTGCTAGCGAGAGTAGCCGAGCGCATCGGCCTAGGCTAACTCAGTGGCGGGGACATTCCTGTCCCCGACTGGACCGCAGGCCCAGCCATTAGAGCTCCGGCTTCGCCGCAGACGGGGACAGTAAGGTCCCCGCCACATCTCACAAACAAAGGAGAAACCCTATGTCCATCACCGTCAGCCGCTCCCGCGTGAAAGAGAAATGCGGGATCAGCGACACCACCTATGACACCGTCATCGACAACCTGATCTCCGAGCTCGTCCCCGCGATCAGCTTCGCTATCCGAGACGAGCACATCGCCGATACCGGCAACGGCGGCCTCCAGTCCACCCTCACCCTCGGTGCGACCGAGATCGTCTGCGGCGAGTTCGCTGCTCAGCTTCTGAGGGCTCCCGGCGGTGGCGAGTTGGTCAAGCTGGGCGTGCTTACGGTCCAGCCGGTCGGCAGAGACAACCCGGCCGACCCAACCGGACTAGCCACCCAAGGCTGGGCCCGCCTCGCGCCGTACCGCAAGCCCGAGCCAGCTCAGAAGGCGGCAGTCGCGGTCACGACCACACCGAAGGAGATCGAATGACGGCCCTGCAGAGGCGGTTCAAATCCGTCATCCAGCGCCTCGGCGACAGCTACATCGGCACCCACGGCGCCGGCTTCGCCCTCACCGGCATCCTGTCGGTGGGCCAGGCGAAGCTCTATCTCGACGACACGACGGCAGCCGCCCTAAACCGCCCGATCCGCGCCTTCTACGTGTCCCACGACGATCCCGCCGTCGTCGCCGACAGCATCACCTGGGCCGGCCTCACGCTTGCCGTGAAGAAGATCATCGAGCTACGATTCCAAAGCGCAGTCATCGCCAAGATGCTCGTCGTCGCGTAACCAACGGGTCATCCCGAGCGAAGCCGAGGAATGGGGGTCGCCAGCCGAAATTCAATCTCCTTCCAGGGCAGCGGCATATCAGGATCCTGCTCAAGCGGGCCGAGTGGGACCAAAACTCCCTCCCGACGAAATTGCAATTCTATGGGAGGATGCGTCGAAGGCGCGCTGGGCCGAAGTGAGATTGAGCTAGGGACGTCGACTCGATGGTTCCCGGTACAGATGAAAGACGCAAGTTTAGGGTGAAGGTGCCGTCTGTGCTCAAATCGAGAAAATATTACTCCTCGGGCGTAAATGTTTTGCCGTTGCGATACATCACGTAGTGCCCCGATACCTTCTGCCTGAACTTGGCTTGAGCCTTGAGCCAGTAGCGGCGCGATTCCTCCTTTGACTCTTCAATAGGCATGAGCAAGATGAAGGCGCAAGTGCCAATCACTGCGACGATCGCGGGGCCGACCCAAAGGCGTCTACCGCCCATGCGTCATTTTAGTACAGTTCTTTTCGGAAGCAGATCGCCGCCGGGAGTGGAGAGAATGAAGCTCCGCCCGCGACCTGGTCATCCTGAAAGTGAGCCCGCGAACTGAAAGGATCTCCCTGTAGTCGCGTCTGCAAACATGCAAGCGGCAACGGCGGCAGATCCTTCCATTCGCGCTCGTGCCTCGCGCAGTTCCAGGATGACAATTTCCTAGCGGTGGATCACTCCGGCAAGCGTGATGCTTCCAGGCAGGAGGCACTCGGTCTCCGTGCACGCTTGATACGAGACCGTGACCTCGAACTCCGCGCCACTCTCACCGGTGGGAAAGGCGATGGAGAAGGGAATGCGGACCTCGCCCTTGTAAGTCTCACCGTCAGGATAAGCGATCTCCGCGTCCACTGGCTTGAAGTCCAGCTTGGTCGGAGTAAGCCACTTCGCCGGGGGCTCGTGGCTGTTGAGATGGAGTCCTGGTGGAATCGAAAGAATGACTTCGCCACGGCCAATACCTTTCGCGTCGGCCTTGATCTCCTTCGGCTCCAGCCGAACCGAGACATCGTCTTTCGGCCCAGCTTTGGCCTCGGCAACCGCAGCAACCGCGGAGTCCGGCACGAGAGGCGTGATCGCAGCATAGAGGGCTTCGGTCGCCTGCGGCGCCTTCTCCATCCATCCGAGCAGGGCGCTCACCGTCAGCATCGCGCGGTTCACGTCGCCGGTTGCCACCAGGCATCGCACTGCTAACGCGTTGCCGCTGGGCATCGGCGAATCAAACACGGGCCGGGTGCGGCCGAATAGGTCTTCGTGATCGTCGCAAGTCCCATAGAACGCGCCGCTGATCGGGTCATGAAACCGAGTGATCATCTCGGCGGTCAGTCGAGCGCCTTGCTCCTGCCAAAACGCGCTACTTTCGCCGGTGATCGAGTGGCCGGCGGCCTCCAGCTCGGTCCGGTTGGCCTTCGCATACGTCTTGTAGCGCGCGATGGCAAGACATCCTTCGGCTAACGCCGCGTAGTCGTCGAGAAATGCCTTTCCGCTCGGGCTTCCGGCTGCTATTTGATGGGGCAGCTTGCCGAACTCTGCCTCGGCATCGAGAATCGCCTGAGCCGCGCGCTCCGCGTGCTCTAAAGCGCCCGCATCGGCGAGCGCTGCGATAGCCAGCCCGTTCCAGCCGATCAGCGCCTTGTCATCCAGGCCCGGCCTCGTTCGCTTGTCTCGCTCGCCACGGAGAAGGCTCAACTCATCCGCAAATTCGCCTTCGCCGTGAAGCACGTTCGTTCCCGCCAGCTGGCCCGTCGCCTCATCCCGGTAATTGCCTTCGGGCCTCACTCCGAACGCAGCGGTGAAGCCGTCGGCCTCGTCGCCGAGCACGTCCCGAATCTCGGCTTCGGTCCACGTATAGAACTTGCCCTCCTCACCTTCGGTGTCGGCGTCGAGTGCGGAGTAGAAGTAGCCCTCGGGTGCTGCCATCTCTCGTAGGAGCCAAGTAACGATCCCACGCATGACGCCCACAAACTGCGCCCCCAATTCAGGATCGAGCTGCCCGGCGATCGCCGACGCTTTCGCGTAGTTGCGAAGCATCAGCGCGTTGTCGTACAGCATCTTCTCGAAGTGGGGAAGCAGCCACTGCTCGTCCGTCGAGTAGCGGTGAAACCCTCCGCCGACATGGTCGTGGATGCCGCCCTGCGCCATCTTGTCGAGCGTCGCCATCGCCATCGCAAGCGCCAGCTCGCGCATGTCTTGCGGAGCGGATAGCCGCAGGGCGTAGTCGAGGAGGAAATCGATCGCGGTGTGAGGAGGGAACTTAGGTGCCGAGCCGAAGCCGCCGTGCTCGTTGTCGAACCCGCTCGCCAGCGCCTTGACGGCATCCGCCAACAAGTCCTCGTTGAGCTCCGCCGATGCTTCGGGTGCGGTTCGGGCGAGAGCTTCGCGCAGCGCCTCGGCGAAGTCCTTCGCCTGGGCCTCGACTTCAGCGCGCTTTTCCTTCCAGATGGCGGCGATCTGGATGCAGATATTGATGAAGCCCGGCTGCTGGCCGCGGTTCTCGCGGGGGAAGTAGGTGCCCGCGAAGAACGGCTTGCGATCCGGCGTGAGAAAGAGCGTCATCGGCCAGCCGCCGCGCCCACTGGATAGCTGCACCGCCGTCATGTAGGCCTCGTCGACATCGGGCCGCTCCTCGCGATCGACCTTGACGCTGACGAAGTGCTCGTTGAGTATGTGCGCGACTTGCTCTGACTCACACGACTCATGCGCCATGACGTGGCACCAATGGCAGCTCGAGTAGCCGACGCTTAGGAAAACAGGCTTGTCTTCTCGTTTTGCGAGATCAAAGGCCTCATCGCCCCACGGGTACCAGTCGACCGGATTGTTCTGGTGCTGGAGCAGGTACGGCGAGCTCTCGCCGGCGAGGCGATTCGGCATGACTCAGTATGGACGGCACGAGCTATAGTCGAACCGGTGACAAGCGCTACCAAGCTGCTGCTCGCAATCGCTGTGTTTTCCGGTTGCGCGTGTGTGTTCTGCCTTATGCTGAGCTTCGCCGGAGGCTGGGTTGCTCCGGCGGGGCGCGTCATTGGCACCGTGTTGAAGTTTTCCATTCTCAGCCTCATGCTGTCAGTCTGCGGCCTGCTCTTCGTCTCCTTAAGCAAGCGATGGTGAGGGATTGAGATTTATCGTGCAGGGGACGCGGATGGTGCTTACGACGCCGCGGCTGTGGCGCTTTATCGTTCAGCCGATGCTAGTCGCCCTTGGCGCGTTCGTGTCGATCGCCGCGCTGGTCTTCTGGCTGGTGGTTCCTTGGGTGTCGCAGCGCGTCGAGTCGGTGGCAGGCTCGTTGCTTGGGTGGGCGACGTTCGGGCTTTCCACTCTTGTGTTCGTTCTGTCGTCCGGATTCTTGTTTCTGCTTCTCGTTTCGTTTTTCAGCTCCACGATGTGGGAGAAGCTGAGCCTAGAAGTCGAGCTGATCGCGACGGGGAACCGGGTTGAGTCGAAGCTGCCGATCTCGACGATCATCGCGGACAATGTCGCTCGCGGACTGCTTGCGGTCATGCTGACGGCGATCTCGCTGTGCTGCGGCTGGATTCTGTTCGGCATCCCGGCGATTCTCATGGCGGGCTATCTCGGGTTGCACGACTACACGGCGGCGGCTTATCTGCGGCGCGGCCTAACCTTTGGGGACCAGCGCGAGCGCGTCTTCAAGCTACACGGATGGGTCGGGTTCTTGTTACTGGCGGGGGTCTTGACCTTGCTGCCCGTTGTCAACGTGCTGATGCTGCCATGCCTGGTGGCGGGTGGGACTTTGATGGTGGCGGAGAGCGATGTCTGACGAAGCGCGCACGTCCAGCCGGCTGAAAGTAAACTCCTGCAATGCTCCAACGCCCCGACGCCCGCGGACGCTTTGGCGACTACGGCGGACGATTCGTCCCGGAAACCCTAATTCCTGCGCTGGATGAGCTGGAGCAGGAATTCGACCGCGCCTGGGCCGATGATGCGTTCCGCAAGGAGTTCGCGGGCTATCTAAGCGAATTCGTGGGCCGACCCACGCCGATCACGGACGCCATGCGGCTGAGCGAGGCGACCCGGCTGCATGTGGCGATCAAGCGGGAAGATCTGAACCACACCGGCGCGCATAAGATCAACAATGCGTTGGGGCAGGCGCTTTTGGCGCGGCGGATGGGTAAGAAGCGGATCATCGCCGAGACCGGTGCGGGCCAGCACGGTGTCGCGACGGCCACCGTGTGCGCACTCTTTGGCCTGGATTGCGAAGTCTACATGGGCGAGGAGGACTGCGCGCGGCAGCAGCTCAACGTCTTTCGGATGAAGCTACTCGGGGCAAAGGTGCACCCGGTTGGCAGCGGCACGAAGACCCTCAAGGACGCCCTGAACGAAGCGATGCGTGATTGGGTGACCAACGTGCAGAACACCCACTACATCATCGGCACCGCCGCCGGCCCCCACCCTTATCCGTACATGGTCCGCGAGTTTCAGCGGGTCATCGGGGATGAGGCTCGCGCGCAATATTTGGAGCGGTACGGCCTCCTTCCCGATGCGGGCATCGCCTGCGTGGGGGGAGGATCGAACGCGATTGGATTTTTTACGGCCTTTCTCGGCGACGAGGCGATGCGCCTGATCGGCGTGGAGGCAGGAGGGCATGGAATCGAGACTGGCAGCCACGCGGCACCTCTCTCGGCGGGCTCGCCAGGCGTGCTGCATGGAAGCTACAGCTATCTCATGCAGGACGAGCACGGCCAGGTGCTTCCCACGCATTCCGTATCAGCCGGCCTCGACTATCCTGGTGTCGGTGCGGAGCATTCCTATCTGAAAGATATGGGCAGAGTGCAATACGTCTCGGTGACCGATGATGAGGCCCTTGAGGCTTTCACGTGGGTGTCGCGCTTGGAGGGCATCATCCCGGCGTTCGAGTCCGCGCACGCGTTCGCGCCTTTGCACAATCGCGAACTGCTCCCCCCGGGCACACGCGTGTTGGTAAACCTGAGCGGGCGCGGAGACAAGGATATGGAGACGGCGTCGCGGATTCTGAAGCTGTAGGGCTCAGCGTTTCACGGTCGCGGGAGGAACACAGGTGCACGTTTTCGGATCAAACTAAACAAATGCGCTTACGTTACATTAAAGCGATTGCTTCACAGGCACGTGTTGCTATAGGGCTTGCGCTGGCGTTGGGGCCCATGATATCCAGCGCACAAGGCGTGGACATTGAGCAAAGTCTTCCTCTGGCAGAAAAAACGTTAATGTCTGCCTTGCTCGCACAATCGTTTCCGTTAGGCTTTAGAGGAGACGTCACGTTCTTGGATGGAACCGGGAACGTCCACGTTAACCCTTGGATGGAACCGGGCATGGTGTCTTGCTCCAGATACACCCCGATACCGCTGTGAGTCCATGGTTTTATCTGCCTGTCGTTACCATGATTCCTGCTCCTGACGGGGACGCCGACACCGAGAGTGTGTCGATCGACACGAGGCACTAGGAGGTACCAGCTGCTCGCAATCCATCTGCTCCTCATGCTTCAAAGGCCGGTCAGCTCTGACATAGCGATCGATTCGGCACATCGGGACCGGGCTGTAAGCGTCAAGGGTGTAGTTACCCAGATAGACGCGGATTTCACCGTGCATGTAAGGCGAACAAGTAATCGAAGCGATTGCCGCGTGCGTCTGGCCGGACTCCTTTTCCCCAAGCCCATAGCCCAAAGAGCCCTTAAGCGGCTTCGACAAATGGCAAACGGTTCTGAAGTTTCGTTCGTCCTGGAACGACGGAATGCAAACATCTTTTGGGCTTACTTATACGTTTGGACGCCCAGGCAACTTGGGCGCATTAACGACGACCTCGTAGCCGAGGGACTGGCGATTCCCGCCCCCCGATTCAAAGGAATGTACCAAGACGCACTAGAAACAGCGCGGTACAAGAAGCTCGGGATATGGAAAAAATCCCCGCTGATGTTGAGCATCCTCCGTGGCCCGATGGTCACCGGGATACTGAATCAATCTCAGTTGATCCAAGGAGGTGAGTGCAAGCCGTCGCTCCCCTACTTCACCGCCTCAATCACTACCGCCGTGCCATAGCAGACCATTTCGGTGATGCCCTGCGCGATCTCGGTCGCATCGTAGCGGCATGCGATCACCGCGTTGGCTCCCAGAGCTACGGCATGCTGGATCATGAGCTCGTAGGCTTCTTTGCGCGATGCCTCCGCGAGCTCTGTGTAAAGCGTGATGTTCCCGCCGGCGAGGCTCTGCAGGGAGGCGCCGATGTTGCCGAAGACGGAGCGGCTGCGCACGGTGATGCCGCGGACCAGTCCGAGGCCGCGCACCACATGGCATCCGTCAAAGGCGTTGGCGGTCGTAACCCAAGTGTGGATGTCGTTCACGGGCGGAAGGATACTTCAACTGCGGATGAATGTGAGGAGGGGCGCAAAATCGTGGTGGTCGGCAGACCGAAGCGCCTCAATGTACGCAGTTCTAACTTCCATCTGTGAACCCTTACTGCCTGCTCCCCAGGTCAAGGGCCGAAGATCGAGCCGGCGCGCGAGCACGTCGGTTGCGATGCGCGCGTGTCTGCCGTTTCCATTTGGAAAGGCGTGAATCCACGTCAATCGGTGGTGGAAGCGAGCTGCGATTTCTTCTGATGGATATGTAATATTCTCGATCCAAAAGACCACATCGTCCATCAGCCGCTTTAGCTCGTTCCAGATCTGAGCAGATTCGATTCCCACGGACTTGTGAGTCACTCTAACTTTGCCGGCCCACCTCCATGTCTTGTCGAACATTTTTTTGTGAAGCGCAAGGAGCGTGGTCACCGTTAGAAAGTCAGCCTCATTCAAGGAACGCACCGCCCAACTGACGCCGCGAGCGATATTCAATGCTTCGAATTCGTTGAGGTCCGCTTGCGTCGAGAGCGCTGGAATCAATCCCTCAGCCTCATTTGCGTCAATTGGGGTTGCGCCTGCTGGCGTTTCGAACCTCATTTCCAAAGGCTCGAATCGCCGCGGGCAATGAGATCTTCGGCGAGTTTGGCGATCATCGCTGCCGATCGCGCGTCATTGACGCCTTGGTCCTCAAGGGCCATCGTGTGAATGACGCGAGAGATTTCTTCCCTTGCTGCATCGAACGCGCGTTCGCGTAGGAATTCCTGAAGCGGTCGTCGTGGCAAAACGAGAATAGTGACGTCACAGTTGAGCGCATTTGCAGCCGCTCGCAATTTATTGAGGGTTATGGAACCGCCTTGCTCGGCTCGTTCCGTCTTCAAAGCAGAAGCGCGGGTGATCCCAAGTCGTGTCCCAAAGGACTCTAAGCTCATGCCCAGCGACTCGCGAATCGCTCGCAGCCAACCTCCGTTCGGAGGAGTTGGAATGCTGTTCTTTATTGAAAGAAGTTGCGCGTCGAGTTGTGTTCTTCGAAGATCCCGGAATTCCGTATCCATGTTTTATTATGACGACACAAACTGGACAGAATGTGTCTTTATACTGAAACATTTAATTACGTAATGTTTCGCTATTGCAAAACATCTTGCGACGAGGTGCCGATGTGCCGAATACGGAGCGGCTGCGCCCGGCGATGCCGCGGACCAGTCCGAGGCCGCGTGCGCCACGCGGCACCTTTGGAGGTCGCAACCTAAGCGCGGATGTCGTTAACGGGCTGGAGGATACTCGAATAAGGCTATGCCCGAGGCGTCATTTGGGGCCCTCACCGATGCAAGATGATGTCAACAGCGTTGGCATCTGAGCCGGTCCGGCCTCCCGCGTCCAGGGTGACGACAATCGCTGGATATAGTTCAATACTTGTCCCCTCAGGGAGCGGATGCTTGTTGAAGTAACTGGCCGTATACTCGGTTACCATCCAAGCGTCTTGCGCCTTTATCGTACCACCCGAGAATATTTGCTGATCCAGTCCGACCGGAAAACCTTTCGTATCAAGTAATTTTGAAAGTGGTCCTTTGAGCAGATCATCAAGCATCTTGGCTTCAGCAAGTGAGGATGAAGCGCCCACGTCAATGGGAGGAACGTCTGCAACCTCTCTAAGGCAATCACGGAAGCGATCAAGAGTGTAGCGGCCACTCACGAAAAAGAACGTGTTAGACAGGCGCCCATCCCAAGCGAATGGAGTCTTGAAAGCCTTGGAAGCGCGGCTCAGCAACTCCGCGAGTCCGAGAACCTCGCCCTTCTTCATGTCTAACTCTCCGTCCGGGGGCGCTTGATCGACATCCATTTTATTGCCTGGTTTGGAGGACTGAGTCAGTGGTGTCTCTTCGGTCGGCAGGGGGTGCGGTATCGTAAAATGAGCTTGCTCGCCCGTGCGCGGGTCCGTGTACCGCATTCCTGCCTCCACATGAACGCTGAGCTTCAGTGGCCGCCCAGCGCAGACTGCGCCTGCCAACTGCGGGAAGGCCGCTGCGAGAGATAGAAGCTGGGACCGCTCAGCAGCCGCTAATTCATCCGTGGTGAGCTCTCCCCTGGCCGCTTTCTGAATGGCAGCCGGGCCGAGATTTGAAAGCAACTCGGCCCATAAGCCGCGGACATAAGTTGGCGAAATGCCGCCAGAAGCTCTCCTGGAGAATGCTTGGGCACCTGCCACCTGCTTGTACGACCGATGGAGTTGTGAGGCCAGGATTCTGCAGTCTAGCTCGAGGCTCGGAGTCGCCCGTGGGTTTACGAAACTCTGAGCGTCCAACTCTACGAACAAAGCAAGATGTCGGTCGGCTGAAAACTTGACGAGAGATTTGACAGTGTCCCGAGCGATCGTCTGCGTCGGGCTCCCCTGACTAATACCGAGGGCGATAACGCTCGCTACACAAGCATGCCAGTAACTATTAGCCATTGCCACTGCCGATTTCGTCCGGATTACCGGTGCACGGCTCAAATTGGCCGTGACAAATATGGCTCGTGACGTTGCTCGTACCAGTTGGACAAGGTCCTGGCGGGCACTGTGTAGGCGCTGGCGTCCCCTGCAACTCCACGCGGACTCGTACGAGGCAATAATTTTGCGGAATCGAAAAGCTCTTGAGAGCCTCGTTCGGAAGTGTCCAACTATAGCTTAAATGACACCAGCCGTCAGCGACGCCGCCACTTACGCAGTTGCCGTCAAAAGTCACAGAATCGGCAAGTTGTAGGTAGAACGCATATGACGGGTGAGCTCCGTCGCAGTTGCAAGTACGAGCTGGTAGAACGTAATACCCACGGCTATCTGATTCGGAATCTAGATGGGGATATTCTTGTGTTCCATAGAGGCCAAGAGTTGAAATGACGAAACCAATTACAGTCGAAAGCATAAAGTACCTCAAGCAGAGTGTACAACACTTTTACTGCATTAGAAAACCCGCTTTAAAAAAGCCTGATCGCGTCATAATCGGATGAAAAGCCAAGGAGCGCCCATGCCAGCTTTTCGCGAAGGTCTCAGCTTCGACGACGTACTGCTTATCCCCAAACAGACCACGGTTCTTCCCAGCGAGGTTGACACCTCCACGACCTTTCTTCCCGGCATCACGCTGAGGATTCCCATCGTCTCCGCGCCGATGGACACCGTTACCGATGCGCGGCTCGCGATTGCCGTCGCCCGCGAGGGCGGGGTGGGCGTGATCCACCGCAACATGACGATCGACCAGCAGGCCGAAGAGGTCGACCGGGTCAAGCGCTCGGAGTCGGGCGTCATCACCAATCCGATCAAGCTCGAGCCGGAGGCCACGCTGCGCGATGCGGTGGACCTGATGGAGCGATTTCACATCAGCGGCGTGCCGATCGTGGACACGAATGGCAAGCTCGTGGGGATTCTCACGAACCGCGATATCCGCTTTGAGACCGATTTTGCGAAGCCGGTGTCTTCGCGGATGACGAGTAAGAACCTGATCACGGCACCCGCCGGCACCACGCTGGACCAGGCCGAAGCGATCTTAGCCGAGCATCGCATCGAGAAGCTGCCCATCGTCGACAAGGCAGGCATGCTCGGCGGACTGATCACGATCAAGGACATCCAGAAGGTCAAGCGGCACCCGCAGGCAACTAAAGATTCCAAAGGGCGCCTGGTCGTTGGGGCGGCGATTGGGGCGCTGCGCGAGCCTTTCGAACGATCCAAGGCGCTGATGGATGCGGGTGTGGATTTCATCGTCATCGACGCCGCCCACGGCCACTCGGCGGGGGTGATGAAGTGCGTGAAGATGCTGAAGGAGCGTCTGCCAAATCTGATGGTGATCGCCGGCAATGTCGCTACGCCGCAGGCCGTTCGCGACCTCCAGAAACTCGGGGCCGACGGGCTGCGAGTCGGCATCGGCGCGGGCTCGATTTGCACGACGCGGGTCGTTGCCGGAGTCGGCGTTCCGCAGTTTCAGGCGGTGCTCGATTGCTGCCTCATGGCGAACGAGTTGGGCATTCCGACCATCGCCGACGGCGGCATTCGATCGAGCGGAGACATCGTGAAATGCCTCGCGGCGGGGGCAAGCTCGGTGATGATGGGGAACATGTTCGCGGGTTGCGAGGAGAGCCCGGGCGAGATCGAGATCTTTAGGAATCGCGCCTACAAGGTGTACCGAGGGATGGGATCGATCGGGGCGCTGAAACAAGGATCGAGCGATCGGTACATGCAGCTCAAGGAAGGCGGCGCGGCGATTGTGCCGGAAGGCGTGGAGGGGCGGGTGCCATTTAAGGGGCCGCTCAGCGAAACCATGACTCAGCTTATCGGCGGACTCCGAAGTGGAATGGGCTATGTTGGCGCGGCGACCCTGACGGCGCTGCGCGCCAATGCGGAGTTCCTGAAAATAACGAACGCCGGACTGCGCGAGAGCCACCCCCACGACATCAGCATTACGAAGGAGCCGCCCAACTACTCCTCCCCTTGGGGGAGTAGCGATAGCGAATAAGGGTATTGGGTATTGGGTGTTGGGTGTTGGGTGTCTGGTGCCGACACTTAGCCAACAACGATTTCCAGTCCTTGCGCGCGTTCTTCCCCGCGACGATTCCCTTGCCCCTACCCTCACCCTTGACTTAGCTTGCTAATCGCAAAGAGTCGTTCTCCTCGATCGTCTTGAACGTGTCGAGGAAGATGATGCGTTTGACTTCGTCTAGGCTGGTCTGACCCGTGGCCACGCGATCCATCGCGTCGAATTGAATCGGCTTGTAGCCATACGGCTTGGCCGCCGCGCGAATGGCCTCGGTCGAGGCTCGCTGTGAGATCAGATCGCCGATGTGCTCGGTGACGGGAAGAACCTCGTTGACGGCGGTCCGATCGAAGTAGCCGGTCCCGTTGCACTTGGCGCAACCCACCGGCGCCCAGGTGCTCTGGGTCTCCTCGAAGCCGTAGGTATTCAGCAGATCGCGATCCTCGCCTGTGACCGGGTTCTCGATCTTGCAGTCGGGGCAGAGGCGGCGCAAGAGGCGCTGCGCGACGACGCCGATGAGCGACGTGCTGAGAAGGTAGGGCTCCGCGCCCATGTCGACGAGGCGGGGAATCGCGCTCGCCGCGTCGTTACAGTGCAGAGTGGTCAAGACAAGGTGGCCGGTCAGGGCGGCGCGAACGGCAGTCTCTGCGGTCTCGCCGTCGCGGATTTCTCCGACGAGCACCACGTCCGGATCCTGTCTCAGGATGGCTCGAAGCTGGGCGGCGAAGGTTAGGCCCGCGCGCTCGTTCACCTGCGATTGGCTGACGCCCTTGAGCTCGTACTCGATGGGGTCTTCGCAGGTCATGATGTTGATCCCCACGTCGCAGATGTCGTTGATGCCGGCGTAAAGGGTGGACGTCTTACCGCTACCGGTCGGACCTGTCACGAGGACGATGCCGTAGGGCTTGCGGATCATATCCTGAAAGAGACTCGCGTTGAGCTTGCTGAAGCCAAGCTGATCCAACGTCTTCAGCGCAATGCCGCGATCCAGGATGCGGATGGCGACGCGGGAGCCGTGCTGGGTCGGAAGGCAGTTGACGCGGGCATCCAGCGTCTCTCGCCCGCTCCGAATCTCAATTCGGCCATCTTGCGGATGGCGGTGATTGGAGATATCGAGATCGGCCATGATCTTGATGCGCGCCACGACCATTCGGACCAGTGAGCCAGGTATCTGTCGGACCGGAATGAGGCGGCCATCGATCCGATATCGGAGTTCGGCGGAATCTTCCTTCGGCTCGAAATGGATGTCGCTCGCTCGCAATTTGATCGCGTTGCTGAAAATTTCGTTGACGAGGCCGATAACCGGACGGGTCTCTTCCTCGGTTATTGTGTTGAGGACCTTGTTGACGTCGCTCTTTTCCTCGTTCTCAGCAAGCGCTTTCGACACGTAGACGTCGAAGCTGCGGCGGAGGGACGGATCGTTGCCAAAGAGCTCCTGAAGACTGGAGCTAAGCTGATTGTCGATCGCCTGGACCGGCTCGATTTTCAGCCGCGTCATCGCGTAAAGTAGATCGACGACTTCGAGGTCGCCAGGGTTGCGCATCGCGACGGTTAAGGTGCCATCGTGGATATGAACCGGAACCAAGAGATATTTCAGGCATATTTCCGCCGGAATCTTGCCCAGAGCTTCCTTGGTGGGGGGATCCTGCTTGATGTCCCACGGCTCAACATTTTGCTGGGTCGCGAGAGCTTCGAGAAGCTGCTCTTCCGTGGCAATTCCAAGCAGCAAAAGCACTTCGCCGAGCGGCTTTCCAGTCGCTCGCTGGTAGGCCAGCGCGGTATCAAGCTGCTGTTCCGTGATCTGACCCTGTTCGACGACAAGGTGGCCGAGTTTCTTTCGTTCCATGCGCACTCCATGTTCTTATCGGCACGCCGCGCCATAATCCTCCACGGCTGATGAGCGAACTTAAGCTTCGAGCGGAGATATGCGAGGTTGGGCGGAGGCTGTGGCAGCGCAATCTCGTCGGCGGTCTCGAAGGGAACATCTCGGCGCGCCTGAGCCCGCAGCGGATTCTATGCACCCCGACCGGCGTAAGCAAGGGCCACCTGAAGCCGGCCGATATCGTCGTGATCGACAATCACGGGCAGCCGGTTGATGGAGGCAAGCCCAGCTCGGAGATCAAGCTCCACGTCCGAATCCTGCAGAAGCGGCCTGATTGCATGGCGGTCGTTCACGCTCATCCATTAGTGGCAACGGGGTTTGCCTTAGCGGGCGAGGACATTCCCGACGATCTGCTTCCGGAGTCGATTTTCTATCTGGGAAGCGTGGCCACGGTCCCCTTCGGGATGCCGGGCACGGATGAGGTTCCCGACACGATCGAACCGCTCCTAGAAGACCACAAGACGTTTCTCATGAGCCACCACGGGGCGACGACTCTGGGGAAGGACGTCTGGGACGCCTACCACCGGATGGAAACCCTCGAGCGGGTCGCGCAGGTCATGCTCTACGCGAAGCTGATCGGGAAGCCTCGCCCAATGCCGGACAAGGCATTTAGGGCGATGATGAAGCTGCTGAACGGCAGCCTGTAAACCGTGTAGAGGACGATCCTGTCCGATGACATTTGCTCTAGTGGCGGGGACATTCCTGTCCCCGACTCGGGCGAAGCCCGAGAAACGGGTTAGCTGGACCTTTCGGTCCTGCCGGGGACAGGAATGTCCCCGCCACTAGTTTGCGGCCGCGCTACAGTGTTTCTGCTACTTGCCGCCGCTCTTCTTGCGCGCGAGCGCCTTCTCGAGAGTCGGGACGAGCATCTCCCCGCGCAGGGCGTCGCCGGAGGCGATTATCTCGCCGGTGTCGCCATCGACGAGGAATGCAGCCGGGATTGATTCGACGACGTAAAGCTGGGCAACTTCGGCTTTCCAGTATTTCGCGTCGGCGATCTGAGGCCAGGGCATGTTCCAATCCTTCGTGAACTGCGCCAAACCCTTTACCGTGTCCTGATTATCGAGGCTGATGCCAAGGATTTCAAAGCCCTGCGGGTGATACTTCTCGAAGGCCTTCGCAAGCCCAGGAATCTCGCCTTTGCAGGGACCGCACCAGGTTGCCCAAAAGTCGAGCATGACGAGCTTGCCCTTATAGGCTTCGGGGAACTTGACGGTGGCACCCTCGGTCGTCTTCATGGCGAAGGCCATCGCCTTCTTTCCCGACCCGAGATCGGGCGGCGGGAGAATTTCCGCAACCGTTTTGTCCGACTTCTTGACCGACACCATATCGACGCCGATCTTGGAAAGCTCGTAAGTCGTGCCGCCGATATTGAACGGCGTCATCGCATCGTAATTCTCGCCCCGCCGGTCGAACTTGCCATTGCCGTTGACATCGATCAGCAGGTGGATTCCAGAATCGACGATCTCGCCCTTGTCGTTTTTGCTGGTGTTCGGTTTGAAACCGGTGGCCATGAGATCGGCGACGAGGACGTTATAGCTCTTCCCACCCAGCATCATCTTGCCTTCGAGGGCGTAATCGCTGTAGTAGAGAAGGGTGTTGGCAAGTTGCGGCCGCCCAGCATCGGTCTTATCGAATTTGTAAATGCCTAGCGACACCGGTGTCGTCTGGCCGGCAATCGGAATCGCGACCATCGCGTTCCCGCCGTACATCGTGAACTGCTTTGTATCGCCGTATTGGCTTGCCTTCCACGTCGGCATGGGATCGTCGGTCAGATCGCCGTTGCCATTGGTGTCCACGTAAATCTTGTCGCCGGCCACGAGCACCACATGCTTCGTTCCGGCGATGTCCAGTGATCCGTACATCGCGTCCTGCGCGTCGGGTGCTTTCTTGACCGAGTCGGGCTTGACTGCGGATAGTTGCAGGCGCTGCGGCATGTAGAAGCCAATCTTTTTCATCCCGCCCGTTGTTACGGGGGTGAGCTTCACGGATTGAGCGAATGCGGAGCCGGCCAGCACCGTCGCGAGAGAAAGAAGCAGGGTCTTGTTCATCGTAGTCCTCGACTCTATTGTCCCTCATGCGCCCAAAAGTCGACATGAACTCGCCAAAATAGGCCCATGCGCTTTCAAGCCCCGAGGGGCGCCGACGACGCTCTCCCGTCGCAGTCCCACCGCTGGCAGCGGCTGGAGGAGGAATTTCGCGAGCTCTGCCGCATCTACGGCTATAAGGAAATCCGCACGCCCGCCTTCGAGGATTACGAGCTATTCGCGCGCTCCAGCGGCGAGACGAGCGACATCGTCTCCAAGGAGATGTACGACTTCTATGACAAGGGAGAGCGACACATCGCCCTCAAGCCGGAAGGCACGGCGCCGTCGATCCGCGCGGTGATCGAGCACAACCTTTGCCCGCAAGGCCAAACGGCGCGGCTTTATTACATCACACCCATTTTCCGATACGGAAGGCCGCAAAAGGGGCGATTGCGCGAGTCTCATCAGACGGGTCTTGAGCTAATTGGCAGCGCGTCGCCGGCCGCTGACGCGGAGATTATCGAAGCGACGGCTCGGTTCTACGAGCGAATCGGGATCGAGGGGGTCGAGGTAGCGATCAACTCGATCGGCCGAGAAGACGCCCGAGCCAAGTACCGCGAGGTCCTCCTCGCGCACTTCAAGAGCTATTTGGCTGCTACCGACGAGGAGACGCGGGCCAAGGCGCAGAAGAATCCGCTGCGGCTGCTGGATAGCAAAGACCCGGCGGCGGCCGAGCTTGTGCAATCAATTCCGCCGATTCTGAACTACCTCGAAGACGAGTCGCGGCAGAATTTCGAGCAGCTGCAGGCGCTCCTAACTGGGGCCGGCGTTCGATACCGCGTCGCACCGGAAATCGTGCGCGGACTCGATTACTACACCGACACCGTCTTTGAGATCGTGTCCAGCAAGCTCGGCGCCCAAAGCTCGCTCTGCGGCGGCGGACGGTATGACAACCTGGTCAAGCAGCTCGGCGGACCGCCGACCCCAGCGGTTGGGGTGGCAATGGGCATCGAGCGCGCTTTGATCGTCTTGGAAGAAACAGGGAAGGCGTGGGAGGATGAATTGCCGGAAGTATTCATCGTGCAAGCGACGGACGATGCCGCGGCGATGTGCCGCAAGCTTGCGCGGGACTTGCGGGCGGCGGGAGTGAGCGTGCTGACCGACATCGATGGGAAGAAGATGGCCGCCCAGCTCAAGCAGGCGGACCGCCTCGGGGCGCAGAAGGCGCTGATCCTTGGGGCCGACGAACTGGCAAAGGGCACGATTACCCTGCGCGATCTCGCCACGAGCCAACAGCAGGAAATCGCGATGGAAGAAGCGCTCACCGCGATTCGGGAGTCGGTGCTTTGAAGCGATTCCTTTTGGCGGCCGGTTTGGGCCTGGCCGGCTACGCTTCGGCTCAGAATCCGGACCTGGTCATCAGGATCGATGGCCGGATGCAACTGCTGACGCAGGGGCAGGGCCCGAACTTCATCCGCTTCTACGACAATCTCGGCCACCATTCGGTTGCGTCGGTTAAGGCTTTCCTCGAGATCGGCTTCCAGGCATTCATCTCGGAGAAATTTGAGCGCATACCCAACGATCCGGACCGCGATCAGCTCGACGAATACTATCTGGAGGATGAAGGCATTTGGCGGCTCGGCAAGCAATATCTGCCTTTTGGCTCGGGGCGCTTTTTGCACGAAACTGCCCTTGCGGCGCGAGGCGACACGCAACTGATCCTCGAGGCGCTGCCGATCTCGCTCGCAATTTGCGATAACGGGCGCGATAGACAGCGCGGGATCGTGGGGCGCATCGGATCGCGGCTCGGGTTGAGCTTCGCGGTCGGACGCCACTTCGGCATCAACGGGACGTCCCTCTGCCTGGTTCGAAGGCCAGAGGACTCGCCTGGTGCGGGCCGGGGATACCGGCAGGTCTTTGGCCTCGACTATGCGAGGCGCGCCGGCTTGTTCGAGCTGGGCACCGAAATCGTGACGCTGCGCGAGGGGCACACGTTTGTCGACCGGGACACGACGCTCTTCGATATCAGCGCCACGCTCGTCGCGGAGCACAACCGCCATATCACGCTGGGTTACACTCGCGACACCGGCGCGAGGTCGAACTTCTTCAGGGCTTCGGCGACGTTGTACGTCAATCATTTCCTGATCCTCGAGCCGATAGCCCGTTACCGAGACGGCACCTTCTTTGATGCCGGGATCACCGCGCATTTCAAGTTCTGATGAAGCAGTTCCTCCTGCACCCCATCCCGATCGCTTGCCTCATCATCGCGATCGCGGGAGCGCTATTTGGCAGCGTCGCCGCGGTTGCTGTGGGGCTGATCGGCGCGGTGGGGTCGGTCGGGCTCCTTGCCGGGCGGACGGCGCAGGAGCGGCGTTCGGAATACAGCGTCGACGAGCTGAGCCCGGATGCCAGGATGCTTCTCAAGCCGCTGCGCAAGATCGCCGACGACATCTCGGAGATCGTCGCCACTCACAAGGATTCGCCGACGGTTCAGGTCGTCGGGCAGGAAGCCCTGACGGAATCGGAGCGGCTCATCGACCAGGTTCGCAAGTCGTTGGCGGCTCGGGACCAACTCAAGAAGTCGATGCGGGGCCGGGCTGAGGCGGAGAAAGAGATCGGCGAGGCGCGGATGCGATTGGAGTTTGCCGATGAGACGGAGAAGGCCAGCTTGCAAGCCGCCATCGACGCCCGCACGATGGAGGTCGAGCACTACAAAGAAATCGAGCCCGTCTTGAAACGAGTGGAAGTCAGCGTGAATCAGGCGGAGGCGGTGCTGGCGGAGATGAAGGCGCGGCTCTCGGTGAGCGCGACTTCGGGCCTCGTTCAGGAGCAAGGAAGCGATGATCTGCGTGAGACGATTGGCCGGCTGAAATCGCTCAGTTCGGGCTATGACGAAGTCGATCAGCTGATGCGGGGAACCTAGAGGAGAGGGAAGAGGGAAGGGGAAAGAGGAAAGGCGGTTGAGCTTCATGTATGGTGGGCCTTCCTCCTGACTCCTCTTTCCTCTTCCCTCACAGGTACCCTTTTGGCCCATGAGCACGGCAAAGCGGGCATACGATCTCCTTAGGGGATACGTGAACCGCGAGTACGACCGGATACGGGGCGTCGAGCTTGCTGAGGCTGAGCGGGAGCTCTACCAATCCCAGGACTCTCCATTGCCGCCGCGAACAATTGCTGTCCGCCCAACTCCTGCGCCTCCCGCCGGGTCTCGCGAGGATCGGGCTCGGCGAGTGCTTGGAGTGAGCGTAGGCGCGACTTTCGACGATATCCGCCGCGCCTTCGAACGCCTGAACCGGCGCGCCGATCCGGGCAACTTTCCGGTGGCGTCGATCGAGCGTGACCAGGCGGGCGAGATCCAACGCCGCGTTCAGTGGGCGTACAGCGTGTTGACCGATCACGTCGACACGATGGAGAAGCGTTTCCGGTCGCTGGAGATCGAATAGGGCCGTTGATTAATTAGTCCCGCGTAGTCCAGATCCTTCGCAGGCTCAGGATGACAATTGTGGGCTCAGGCTTGGAATTGTCATCCCGAGCGGAGCCGAGGGATCGAGTTAGGGCTGCGCCTAAGCTTCAAGCCGCTAGTCCTGCAACGCCTCCATCGCCATTGCAAGCGCACGCCTTTGAGGGGCCGGCATCGGAATCTCTTCGATGTCTTCGAGCGAAACCCATCGACCACTGCCGCAATTGGCGCGTAGTTCGCGAACGCGCCCTTTGGCGGACTCAATCAGATGAACCCGCAGCTCCACTCGATGCCGCGTCACGGTGTGCTTAACCGTTCCTATCTGGCGTGAAGCGCCAGCAGCGCAAGCGGGGAGGCGCCACATACCCTGCGACCACTCGCCATCTGGAATCTGCTCAAGCCTTACGCGCCCGGCGCCGATCTCAACAAACGCATGTCCCTCAATAGCGATTGCCTTTGATCTCGGAACCACGACGGGCAGCTCGGGGACCCGCCCGGTGTTGAATGCCACGCAATCGCACTGCAGCGGGCACGCTGGACATTTCGGGGTGCGGGGAGTGCAGACTCGCGCGCCAAGCTCCATCATGGCCTGATTCCAGTCTCCAGGCTGCTCGGCAGGAATCTGACCCGGTGCCCACTTCCATGCCGCTCGATTTAGCGCGGAACCCGATAGCGAGCATCCGGTGAACCGGGCGAAAACTCGTTCTACATTGCCATCGACCACGGCCGAAGCCTCATTAAAGCAGATCGACGCGATCGCCGCCGCAGTGTATCTTCCCACCCCCGGCACTTGGAGCCAGCCGGCGGCGGAGGACGGCACGCCGTTCGCCATGACCCACCGAGCGCCCTCAAGCAACATACGGCAGCGACGATAATAGCCAAGCCCTTGCCAAACGGCGAGGGCTTGCTGTTCGTCAGAGCCAGCGAACACATCAAAGGAAGGGAAGCGCGACATCCAGCGCTCGTAGTAGGGAAGCACCGTGGCGACCTGGGTCTGCTGCAGCATCACCTCGCTCACCCAAACGGAGTAAGGATCGCGGGTGCGACGCCACGGCATATCGCGCCGGTTTGCGGCGTACCAGGCGCGGAGCGCGGCCCGGTTAATGTTGGTGCGCCACCGGCTTCTGGAAGCCAAAGGCATCCAGGGCCGCATCGGGATTCTCGGCGTTGATCAGCGCCCTGCCGATGACGAGGTAATCGGCACCGTGGCTGATCGTTTCCTGAGCCTCACCGGTTCGAGCTTGATCGTGAATCTCGCCTCCCGCAAGGCGGATGCCGGGCGTGACGATAATTCCATGCCCGATGGCTCTGCGGATTGCCTTCACTTCATGCGGCGAGCAAACGACGCCGTCAAGCTCGTAGTCGAGGCCCATGCGGGACATCTTGATCATGTGATCCTCAATGTTGCGCTCGACTCCGAGGTAGTTGGTGAGGGCGTGCTGATCGAGCGACGTGAGGACCGAAACGCCGATGAGCAGAGGCCGCACCTCAGGGCTGCACTGGTTGGCTTCCTCCGCCGCAGCTTGGATCATCGCGGGCCCGCCAGCGATGTGCACCGTAAGCATCCAGACGCCGTGCTTGGCGGCTTCGCAGACCGCGAGCGCGACCGAATTCGGAATATCGTGAAACTTGAGATCGAGGAAAATCCGCTCTGCGCCCGCATCCTTGAGCCGGTCCACGACTTGCATTCCGTGGGGCAGGGTCAGGGCATGGCCGATCTTAAACGCGCCGACGTACGGCGATAGCCGCTTCGTTATCCGCAGCGCCTCATCGAGATCGGCGGTATCCAGTGCACAAATTACTTGTCGAACCACTTCGCGACTCCTGTTACTATTATCAACTGCTAGATGGTGCCCCAAGCAATTCTTATTTCAACCGTAGCACAAATGCGACTGGCCTAACCGGCCTCGTCGTCGGCTTCGACGATGCTGATCGGACGCTTCCCGCCCTTACGATTGAGCGCGCGGGCGAGATAGTCCGACTCCGGCATCTTCATCGCCTTCGTCAGGAAGTAATAGATCCAGCCGCACACCGCGATGACGAAGAGGAAGCTCAGGATCATCAGCCCCTTCGGGATGCCCTCCGGGATCAGGCGGTACGCGCCCCACCCGGCAAATCCCATCACGCAGGAAGCGGCGAGGCTCTTGCCGAACACGGTCGCCCCGCCCCCGCGATCTAGGCGGCCGCCAATCTGCTTCTCAAGGGCGGCCCAAAGCAACACCATCAGCAACAGAGCGGCGATGTTGGACGCGATGGGCAGAGATGTGTAGCCGAGCGTCGTGAATTGGAATCCCCAGCACAGCGCGATGAAGAGAGCCGTCATCGTGGTGCCGATGATCACCGGGCGCAGCGTTTGATGCACAGAGAAGAAGCCGCGCATCAGCACCGGCTGCACGCACCAGGCGAAGATGCCGACGGTGTACCAGCGCAGCGCGACGACCACACGCGCAAGCTCCTCGGGCATCTCCGGGCCCATCCACACGGGCACCCTTGCGCCCTTGTTGGCGAGGCCATAGCCGTAGATGACGTGAACCGCTTCGGGCGCCACCGCGAAAAGAAAGAGCGACGACGGGATGGCGAGGTAGAGAACCGTCAGCAGCGTCTTCGATATCTGGCTGCGGTACGCCTCCATCCGGTTTGTGGCATAGAATTGCGCCAAGACCGGGAAGGCGGCCAGAGCGAGGGATTGCCCGAAAATGCCGAGCGGCGCCTGCATGAGGTTGTTCGAGAGCGTCATCACGGTGTTGACCCCCTCGCCGTAGGTGCTTGCGAATTTCTGGGTGATCAGCGCTGCGACGCTGGGTAGCGAAAAGCCCAGGATCACCGGCAGCAGCAGCTTGAAGAACTTGTCGACGCCTGGCGTCTTGATGTCGATCGATGGGGTGAAATGGCCGCCAAGCCGCAGCATGACCAGAATGGGCAGAAGCAGGTTGCCCACCATCGCGCCGATCAGCGCGCCCCAACTCATGCCAGCGATGCCGATGCCGAGCGTCGGGCCGATCATCGCCCCGACGATGATGCCGACGTTGTAGATGTTCGGCGCAACGCCCGGCGCGACGAACCGGCGGCGCGCATAGAGCGTCGCCAGCAACACGGAGCCGACCATGAAGGCAAACTGCGCGGGCAGCATGATCCGGCTCATTAGCACGATCTGGTCAAGATCGTGGGCGGTGAGAGAGCTGCCGTTCGCATGATGCTTGCCCGCCGCCATGAACTGAGCGATCTGGGGGGCGAGGATCCACGCCACTGCGATAAGGACCGACACCATGATCGCGCTGAGCGTGGTCACGACGCTGAACACGCGCCAGGCATCTTTCTCCTTGTCCTTGTGCAGGAATTCGGAGAAGATCGGGATGAATGCCGAGCTCAGGCCCCCGCCCGCGATGAGGAAAAAGATGGTGTCGGGGACTGTGACCGCGAGCCGGTAGGAGTCGGTATCGAACTGGATGCCGAACTGGTGCGCCATCACCGTGTCGCGCAAGAGGCCGAGGAGCCGGCTCAGCAGCAGGCTAGCCATCATGATCCCGCCTGCCCCCGCTACGGTCGACGCTCTGTATTGCGAGGGCGCTGCCACTACGAAGGATTAAACCCCTGGAGCCGGCTAAAGGATTCCGGTGGGCATAACTCGGGTGGCAGCTGCCAAGCCCCCTCGGCCGTATACGGTTTTGATGTTGACGCTCGCGCTTCTACCGCTCTTCATAACCGCCCAAGCCTCGCCGCCAAAGCCGCCTCCCGAGTCCCATCAATTTGATTTCTGGCTTGGCGAGTGGAACGCTGACGGCACGTCCTACAACCTGCAAGACCCGAAGCAGACACAGAAGACAACAGGCACGAACCGGATTACCCGCGAAATGAACGGCTTCGTCGTTCATGAACATTTCAAATCGCCGGGCTTCAACGGGGAGAGCTGGTCGGTCTACGTGCCCGCCGCGAATGGGTGGAGGCAAACGTGGGTCGACGATGGCGGCGGCTACATTCCGCTTCGCGGCAGCTTCGAGGATGGGAAGATGACGCTCGCCACCCCGCCGAACCCCGCCAGTCCGGACAATCAATCGCGCATGGTGTTCTTCAACATCGAGAAGAATGCGTTTGACTGGAACTGGGAGAAGACGGCGGACGCCGGCAAGATCTGGCAGGTTCAGTGGCACATCCACTACACGCGGAAACGCTAAGTTAAACCTTCTTCAGCTTCCAGCCGCCCTGCCTGAACGCGAGGATCGACATGATGCCTTGAATGGCTTGCGTGAAGGACATCGCAAACCACGCGCCCGCTGCGCCGAGGCCCGCGCCGAACGGCAGATGAAGCCAGGTGGTAATCGCCGTGCCGCCAGCAAGAGCCAAAAACACTGCCAGCGGCACGCGCAAGCCCCACATCGCGATGATCGAGATCCACATCGGCCGCACCGTATCGCCCGCGCCCTGCATCGCGCCGACGAGCACCATCGCGTAGGCGAACATGATCTCGGTGGCGCACAGGTAGCGCAGGAGCGAGGCCGACTCCTGGGCAATCCCCTCCTTGCCGTTCACTAGATTGAGCGCGATCGGATGCGCGAAGATGAAGATAGGGAGGGCGAGAACGAGAGTCACCAACCCAGCATAGTGGGCTGCGGTCCACGCGAGCCGCTCGGCTCGCTCCGCCTTCTTCATGCCCAGGCTTTGGCCCACCAAGGCGGCCGCCGCCATGGAAAGCCCGAAGGAGGGCATGAACATGATCGACTCGATCGCGAAGCCGATACTCATCGCCGCGATCGCGGTGGAGGCGTCCTTCGTGCTGGAGAGCACAAGGGTAAAGACGGTGAGCGACAACACGCGTAAGACCGCCATCGTGGCCGCCGGGATGGCGATCCGCATCAGGCGTGCCGCCCATTCCCTCGTCGGCAGCCGGAGGCGGTACAGCGGCCCTAGAGGAGTCTTTGCTGTCCAGCCCAGATAGACCACCGCCGATATCCAGGCGCTGATCGACAGGGCGGTCGACGCTCCCACCAAGCCCATATTCGCACCGGGAAGGGTTATGCCGAACATGTGTCTCGGAGGGAAGATCAGCAGGAAGTTCAGCGTTATGTGAAGCAGGATTTGAAGCCCCGAAATGACCATCGGCGAGCGCGTATCGCCAATGCCGCGCAGCGAGCCTGCGAGCGTCTGGATGACGTAGATGGCAGGCAACCCGAGCGAATAGGCGAAGAGATACTTGCCCATAAGCTCAATGGATCGATGATCGGTCGAGGGCAGGATGAAGTGGGCTGCGAGCGGCGCAACGAGGCACGAGGCAAAGGCCAGCGCGAAGCCGATCAGCACGCTGAGATTCGTTGCCTGGCGAGCGCCGACTCGGTATCCGGCCTCGTCTTCGGCGCCGTAGGCGCGGCTCACGATCGCGGTTGCCGCCGTTCCCACCGCCATCGCGAGCGAGAACGTCAGGAACATCACGTTTTGCGATGCTCCTTGTGCGGTAAGGGCCGAAGACTCGAGGTGGCCGATGAAGAACCGGTCGAGCAGGGTATTGACTACCTGGAGGCTATTGAGGGCGACAGCCGGCCACGCGAGAGCCCAAACGACGCGAGTGGGATTCTCGGCTGCGGTTGCTTCCATGCTTTCTGCGTAAGCCGCCAAGATGGCATGAAGCCTACCAGTCGGCGTCATCCGAACCGGGCATTTTGCGCACCTAGAAGAGCGACTGTTTAGCGCGCCCTCGCCCATTAAGCATGAGCCCCATGCAGGCCATGCAGAGCCAGAGCGCGGTGCCGCCGGCGCTCATAAAGGGCAGCCACAATCCCACGACGGGGAAGAGCTGGAGCACCATCGCGATGTTCACGGCGGCGTGAAACGCCAAGAGCCCGAGGACGCCGGCTGCGAGCATTCGATAGTAGGGCTCCTTCGCGTGGAACATCACGAGCCACAGCCGGTAGAAGAAGAACCCAAAGGCGGCGATGATCACCGTCGATCCTACGAGCCCCAGTTCCTCCCCAAGCACGGTAAAGATGAAGTCGTTTTGCTGCTCCGGCAGGGATTGCTTGCCATGGAAGAGCCCAGTCCCGAAGAGGCCGCCGGCACCGAGGGCGACCTGCGCCCGGTCTTGCTGATAGCTTGCTCCAGCCTTATCTTCGACGCGCATGGCCCTTATTCGCTTTAGATGGTAATCGTGTATCGCGCCCGGCGTCTTGACCGCCACTACGACTCCGACCAGGAGCAGCGCAACGGCTGCGACGATGAACTTCACCGGCACGCCAGTGGCGATGGAGATGCTGAGCCAGACGACAATCAAGACCAGTGCCCCCCCGTAGTGCGGCTGCCGGGCAATCAGCAACGCCGGTACCGCGACGTGCAGGAACGAAAGCGCGAAGGTGGAAAGCCGGTTCAGCTTCTCAGCACGGGCAACGAAGAAGGAGGCCAAAGTAAGAATGGTCAGCAGCTTCGCGAGCTCGCTCGGCTGGAATTGCACGAACTTCAGATCGATCCAGCGCTGCGCACCGTTGTTGGTGACGCCGACGATGAGGACAGCACCGAGAATCAACAGGTTGAACAGATAGAGCGGGGTGGCGATCCGCTTCCAGAAATCAGGCCGGACGAAATAGAACAAGGCAAAGGGGGCAAGGCCGACCACCGCCATCGCGATCTGCTTCTTGAAGTACGGCCCGTGATCGCGAAGCCCGACGCTGTAAAGCGACAATAGACCCAGAGCAAGAAGCGCCAACGAAGTGAGAAACAGTGGCCAGTCGAACTGACGTGGCTTGACGGCTCGGCTCGAGGGCCGAGCGATTCCTGCCACTAGTCCTCCGCCGGTTCGCGCACTGAGGATGAGCCGAAGATGCGTTTCACGACCCCCATATCCTTGGCCAGCCAGAAGGCGAGCTTCCGCTCCACGGGTGAGGGCAGCCCACTGTCGATGTGGAGCACTACATCGACGCGGATGACATCGCGATAGGACACGCCGCGGATCACGAGACTCTCGTTGCTTGTTGTGATCTTGGCGGTAGCGCGGTGGATTATGCCGGCCTGAATCTGTCCTTTCCAATCCCATCCGTCGCCAACATGCATGCCGTATCGAATGAGCGGTATGGGCGGATCGTAGACTTCCCCGGCGACCGAAGAAACCGAAAACTCCTGATCCGTGCTGAGATATTTTTCCGTTTCAAAGACGGTCCCGAACGCGACGAGATCGATGGCGAGAATCTTCCCCTGCTGCTTCTTGACGAGATCGACCTTGACCTTCATCCCTTGCATGTTTAGCATGCCCTTCGTGAGACCGAGACTGTCCGGCTTGAAGCTCTCGTAGTCGGTGATCTGCGCGCCGGTTCCCTGAATGGTGGTACCGCTAGGTGAAGCGGGCTTCGGGCCGCAGGCAGCCACCCAAACGAGCGCGACAAGAATAACCAGTGCAAAGATTGGTTTCAATGGATGGTTAGCCCTGAGATGGCTCGAATTTAACAAGGCGCAGCGTTCTCTTTACCGAGTTTCGGCCCGCCTTTGTTGCTTCGGCCATCTCGATCATACCGATGCCCTTGCCATAGAGGACGCTCTGCCTGATCTCGTAGGCATCGCTGCCTACGCCTACTCGTGAAATCATTTCGACCGAGACGGTGTCGACGGTCATGCCAAGCAGGGTCTTCTTAGGGCCGGGCTGCGAGCTGCCCTTGATATTGAGCGGAATCGGCCCAAGCGGACTTGGCACTTGGCCGTAGTAGTCCCATGTGGCTTTGCCCTCCTTGACCATTAGCACCGGCCGTGAAGATTCGAGCAGGTCAGCCTTCGCGCCCAACTTGTTTTGAAACCCGACGATACAGACGGTTCCGATAAGATTTTGGTAAAGAACTATGCCTGCCGGGCGTCCGCCCATCGTGGTTTCGATCGGCACCGCCGTCTTACCATCGCCAAGGTCGATCGGCTTGTGGGCGGTGTCGACCGACAGAGCCTTCGATTCGTCCTCGTAGGTCCACCGCGTCCCTGCTTGCAAAGGGAAGTAGTCGTCCACCGGGACGAAGAAGACGGCGGCAACGAGAACGGCCAGCGACATGCCTACTTGGTTTCCTGAACCGTGATCGTCCTAGCTTTGCCCTTGCTCTTCGGGTCCGTCAGTTTCATCTGCGCCTTAACCAAACCCTTGTCCTTGACATACCAGTTCCGGGTTGCGACATCATAAGTGGTTCCATCGATGCCGATCGTGCCGGTGGATACGATGAGCAGAGCATCCTCGGTGGACGCCTTGGTCGAAACTCGTTCCATGCGCGCAACCTTGTAAGTCTGCTTCGGCGTCATCTTTTGGTTGTTCTTCGTTTCCATTTCGGACGCATTGGTCCAAGTGGCCCCGATGGGCAGTTTGGAGGGCATTTCGATATTGCGGGTGTCGCCTTTGAGCTCGGTTGAGCTGACCGTGAAGATGCCGTCGGGCTCCAGGGAAACTTCCTCCTGGCCGAGGAAGGCGGCGAGCGCCGGATCCCGCTCGACCTTGTAGCTCGTCTTTCCGTTAGCGGTCTTGTCAAGGGTGATGGTCTGCGTGCCCGTGGCGGTGCGGCCATCGCTGATCGTGACCTCCAGCTTCATCGGCTTTGAATTGCCCAGGCCATACCAATGGTAAGCCTCGTGCTGCAGTTCGCTTGGCGCGGCGGCCACTTGCTTGGTTTGTTCGGCCGGAGCTGCGCCGCCCGAGGAAGCCGTGGGAGCACCCGCCGGTGTGGTCTCCCGACCGCATCCAATCAGAAGCAGGGAAAGTGCGAAAATGGGGAGGGCTTTCATTTCTTGAGTGATGCGTTCTTGAGCTTGAGGACCTGAACTATGGCGAATTGCGCCTTCTTGTCCTTCACGACGCCGACCGCTTCTTGTCTATAGCGGACGATACCGACCCGTGGCGAAAGCCAGAGTTTGCTGATAAGTTGACTGTTGGTTTTGGCTGAGCTGAGCTTGGCAATGGACACGATTCCAAGTGCGTTGTATGTGCCGGCGCTGCTGTCGACTTCTTCCGTGCCGTCTACGGTTGAATTCGTGGTTCCGGACCGCACCTCGCCGTTCGCCGAGATCGTGCCTTTCCATCCGAATTTCTTACCGATCTTCACGGGGAAAGGGAGAACCATCTGAGGAGTCGAGAACTTGGTGAGGGTCTTGCCTACAGCGAGCTGCGAAATCCCAGTCTTATCCACCTTCCATTCCTGCCGGTCCGTCACCTGGCCGTTGTCGGTGATTTGGAAATATGCGAGCGTTGACCCGCCCGGGCCGGGCTCAACCTTCGTAATCTTGTAAGTGATCTCTCGCTTTATGGGCGCGCCTTGCCGACCGTTAACCATCTGGACCATTTCAGAGTCGAATGTCCACTGATTCCCCGTGGCGAAGGGGAAATAGCTCGCCTCTTCGCCCAGCGGAGCCATCGCGCTGGGCAGCGGCGGCGCCTTCTTTGGGACATAGCCGGCTGAGCCGGCGTTGCCGTTGCAGCCGGCAATCAGCAGGGAAATGGCCGCTGCGCCGGCAGCGGAGAAGTGTTTGATTGACATCTTATTTGGTGGCCCTCTTGGAGTTAATTGTATCGACAGCGTCCTGAACTAGCGACTCTTCTTCCATTCCGCTGATTTGCACCTCTCCCTCGGAAAGGCCATGCTGAATGAACGGAGCCGCAATGGCGACGCCATCGACAACGAGCAGGAGTTGAGAACCGATCCGGTTTCGACTGAACTGCCACAGACGTTTGCGCCCTTCTGGGGTGAGGGCGATGTGAAGTGTAAATCGTTTGCCTTTCGAGCTTTCCTGCGTATCGTATCGAGCGCTTTCGATCTGGTTTTCTGTAATAACCGGGGTGACCGAGTTAATGACGCGCGTCGCTGCTTCGGCCATCGACATCTGCTCCGACTTCGCGTAAAACGCGCGAAGGCTCTTCACGACGTTCTCGCGGCCATCGGGGTGCGCCTTTAGCTCGCGAGCGGCGTTGATGTATTCAGCCGTGAGCGTGTGGACGTCGTAGTTCCTATCCTTCAGCCGCCGCTCGACGTCCAGCACAAGGGTTGGGCGATAGGGCCTCTTGACGCGAGCGACGATGGTGCGTGGCGGGCCACCTACGTTCACCTGAATGGGCACAGGAATATCAACCAGGATTCCGTTGTAGAGCGCGTTCTTGCTGATGTGATCCAAGGGCGTGCCATCGAGCTCGACATTGATGTCGCTGGCGAGCTTCCGGTGAAGAGTGGGGTCTCCGGCGATTGCTTTCTCAATGTCTTCAGCCTTCCACAAGGCAGGGCTTGATAACTCCGGGTCTTTGATGTCGTTCAGCCGCATTACAAAGAAACCGAGGGCCTCGCCGTCGCCGCCGATCCCTTTGAGCATTTCTTTGATGGGAATGAAGCGCTTGTCGGTCGATCCACCTTCAAGTGAGCTCTCATCCATCGTTCCGGCTTTGAACGCATCTTTGTTGCCGGCGACAAGCTTGGCTGCCCGATTCTCGACAAGGATGCCGTAGCCGGCGCTGGTGTCGACTCCGACGACGTTCACTTGACCAGGCGCAATCGGAGCAAAGGTGCCGCTGAGCATGTAGTCGTTGGCCCAGCGGTAGCCATATACGGCAAGCAACGCCAAAAGGACAAACCCAAAGGCGATCTTGTACGGAGTTCGGAAATTTCGGTTCAAGGCTCGGGACACCCAAAAGTTGGCAACGCTTAATGTGCCGCCGGAGTTTCGGCTGGGCTGCTTTAGCGCAAGAAGTGTACCGTTACTCGCTTGGATTGAATCCGGCGTAAAGGCCCGAGGCGGCGATCATGACGCCCGCCGACATCGCCAAATTGATCAAAGCTCCCGGAATGGCGCCGAGCAGCGGTTGGTTAGCGCCGACAATCGCCACGATCAGCACGGCGAGCCCCGGAGTGCCGAGCACCGCGACCCCGAGCAGCGTGATGATGCCGCGGAATCCGCGTTGGGCGACATCGTCGATTTCGGGAAACAGCAGCGTGATCAAACACATCGCCGAGCAGATAAGAATTGCGATCGACGGTCCGAAGATAATGGCGGCAAAGGCATGCTGCCAGATCGCAGGCAAAACGAGTGTGGCCACTACGCTGGCGGTCAGCGAGACAACGATGCACGGGGCAGCCGTCGCGAGCACTTCGGCAGCGATGATCGTGGCCGGTGAGAAAGGAAGAGGCTTTTGGAGATCGACGCGCCTCAAGAGCTCGGTAAAACCGTTTTGCGACAGGATCGTCGCCACCATGAAGATGGCAAATCCCTGCATTCCCATCACCATATAGCCTGCATCAACGGCCTTTGATTTTTCTAATCCAAACACGGGGCCGAGACTCATCCCCAGGGCGGCAAGGGTGAAGAGGAAGATAAGAATGCGTACCGTGCGCCACTGAATCAGAGCGCTTTTCCAGATCAGCGCGCCAAATCCTCGGGTTTTGATGCGCTGTAGCCAGACGGCCTTCTTGGGTTTGTAGCGGCCCGCGCGGGCGGATTCGGCAACCATCCCGAACATGTCGCCCTTGCGCTGAAGTTGGCGCAGCGTGTCGCTCGAGAAGCCTCGCACGGCGGCTTGGTCGTACATCCACCCCGCCTGCCGCAAGGACAGCAGAATGGAGACGGCGCTGATGCATATCAGCACGCCGGCGCCGATGAGCATCTCGCTCAGATTGCCCTCCAGCGGCCCCATCGTGATGCTCGACGCCGGAGTCGCCGTAAAGAAGAACCCGCGCACCCAGGCGGAGTGGGTCAAGGAGACAAAGTCGTCGAGTGATCCGATTTGCAGCGCCCGCGCGTAAATGTAGCTTCCGATCAGGGCCGAAGATATTCCGATCGCCCAGGCGATGATCCGCTTGCGCATGTCGCTCCGACGGTCATTGCGGTTGAGGTACAGGCTCAGCGCGTAGCCCATGGTCACCCAAGCGAGGGTCAGGAGGAGCATGCCAAGGCTGAACGCTCGGATCGTGTACCCCGCGGTGGCGGGATTCGGGACGTTGCGGAAGATCAGATCAAGGCCCGTCGTCGCCGACCGAAATCCAACAACGATGAGGATTAGCGGCACGAGAAGCGTGGCAAGGTAGTCCCGCGCCATGCGAAACGCCAGCACGATACGCGGACTTATGGGGGTGGGGAAGAGGACATCCACATCGGCGGCCTTGAATGACGCCCGGTAGCCAAACAGGCCGATAACCAGAAAGAAGCTAACCGCGGCGAAGAGCGAAAAGGCAAACGCTTCGATCACGCTCAGCGCCGGGAACGAGAACTGCGGAGTTGCCCCGAATCCGCGCATCCGAGACGGCATCCCGCCCCCGCCAGCGGTTAAGAATCGCCCGCCGAAGATCCAGAAATAGTAAGCGCCAATGACGAGCGTGGCGATCAGCCGCTTGGGCGAAGTGAGCGCTCGCCGCAGGCCATTGACAATTGACCTACCCGTTAGGAACAGCAGGGGCTTCATGCGGCTCCTCCGTCATTTTCAGAAATACGTCTTCGAGGCTGCGTCCCTGCATGCTGCTGATGGTCTGCAATTCAGACAGTGTTCCTTCGGCGATCTTCTTCCCGCGAGCCAGGATAATGACGCGGTCGCAGAGCCGTTCGGCAGTATCGAGGAGGTGAGTGGAGATTAGAATCGCCACGCCTTCGTTCTTAGCGCGGACGATCTCCAGCTTGAGCTCATGGGCGCCGGCTGGATCGACGCCGATAAGCGGCTCGTCGAAGAGCATCACGTTCGCGTCGTGAACTAGCGCGCAGGCGAACGAGAGCTTTTGCCGCATGCCCTTGCTGAGGGTCGCGACGAGGTCGTTCCGCTTCTCATCGAGATCGTAGCGCTCGAGCAGCACGTCCTTGAGCTTCTCGAAAAGGTCCAGCCGTCCAAAGCACATTGCGATGAACTTCAGATGCTCTTCGACCGTGAGCAACTCATAGAGGCTGGGCACTTCGGGCACGAACGCGAGCTGCGCTTTCGCCTTGGCTTGTTCGAGGATCAGGTCCGACCCGTTAATGACAATCCTGCCCTCGGTCGGACGGAGAATTCCAGCGATGCAGCGCAGCGCCGTCGTCTTGCCCGCGCCATTAGGCCCAAGCAGGCCCACAATTTCGCCCGGCTTGATCTCCAAATCTAGACCGGCGACGGCACGAGTGTTCTTGTACTCCTTGACGAGCCCATAGGTCTGGAGCATAGGTTCAAACGAGTCTACCGCGCTTGGGCTAGGCGGTGGCCATGTCCGTCATCATCGCCTGCATGAGATCGACCCGCAGGACGACGCCGATCAGCCGGTCATCCTCGACGACTGGGAGGATGGTGAGCCCGCTCGAAATCATTTTGTGAAACGCATCGCCGACCTCGCTGTCCGGCGGCATCACGGTCGGGTCTTTGGAGGCGTGGGCAAAGGCTGGCTCTTCGGCCATGCTCGTTACGCTGTCGCGAGTCGTGACGACGCGGCAGACATCGCCTTCCGTGATGACGCCGAGCACCTTCATGCGCGTATCGACGATGATCAGCGCGGGGAACTGATAGATATCCATTTTGTCGATGGCATCGCGCACCGTGCTCTCGGGAGTCAGGGTCGGGATGTGCGCATGCAGCACCTCGCGCAGGGTCATGGCGCGGAGTCTACTTCTATGCGGGGTGCGGGGCAGCGGTATCCTCGGACCCACATGCACGTCGATGCCGCGATTATCGGAGGGACCGGAACCGGCGACCAGTTGCTGGCGATGCCCGGCGAGGTTGTTCACTTGCCTACGTCGGCGGGATTCTTGCGCGGCCGGCTGCTCGATGTCGAAGGCAAAAAGGTTTTGGCCCTGGGACGCCACAGTTCCGGGCACAAGGTGCCCCCGCACAAGGTGAACTATCTGGCAATGGCGCGGGGACTCCAGGAGCTTGGCGCCCGCGCCTGTTTTGCGACGGCGGCAGTTGGCTCGCTCCGGCCCGAATGGGGCGCGGGCACCCTTGTTGTCTGCAGCGATTTCATCGACCTCACAGGGCGCTTTCAGACCCTCTTCGACACCTCCGTCGTCCACACCGATTTCAGTCAACCTTTCGCGGGCCGTAACGCAATCCTCAAGGCTGCGGGCGACGTGGGCGAGAAGGTTCAAGACGGAGGCGTTTACGTGTGCGGCAATGGGCCGCGGTACGAGACGCCGGCGGAGATCAAACTGTACACCCAGTTCGGCGGCGATGTCGTCGGCATGACCGCCGCCACCGAGGCCATTCTCATGCGCGAGGCGGGGATCGACTACGGGTGTCTCGCCATCGTCACCAACCTCGCGTGCGGAATCACCGATCAGCCACTGAGCCACGAGGAAGTGGTAGACGAGATGAAGCGCAGCGGCAGCCGCGCCCTCAAGATTCTCATGCGAGCCGTCGCCCACGTATGAACGCGCGCACCTTTTCGCTGTTTCTTGCGATGACGCCGGGAATCGGTGGACGCAGCGTCACCCGGATACTCACCCGTAACGGGCTGCTCAACCGCAACCCGGACGAGTTCTTGTCACTTTCGCCCGAGACGCTGCGCGAGGAGTACAAGCTCTCGGCAAAGGCAAGCACCCACCTCACCTACAATTCGAGCGACCAAATGAAGCGGACCGCCGAGTTGGAGAAGCGCTTGGGTGGACT